>CAZTES010000115.1:0-10328 GCA_964612275.1 uncultured Rikenellaceae bacterium | reverse complement strand
AAGAGAGCACATCAACACCAACATCTGCCGTCATTTCCCTGAATCCTGATCCAAGGGTAGCTGCTGCATTTGCGATCCTGGCGCCATCCATGTGAAGGATCATCTGGTGGTGGTGGGTAAAATCCGCAATTTCGGAAATTTCTTCAACAGTGTATATTGTACCCATTTCAGTTGCCTGCGTAATGGAAACCACTTTGGGTTGTGCATGGTGTTCGAATCCAAATCCATGCAGGTGATAGTCGATTCCCTCCAGGGTAAGTTTACCGTCAGATGTCGGCACCGACAGCAGTTTACACCCGCAGTAGTTTTCCGGCGCTCCGCACTCGTCCTGATGGATATGGGAGCATTCAGCGCATATCACTGAATTGTAAGAGCGGGTAACCGCAGTCAGTCCCAGAACATTCGCTGCCGTTCCGATAAAGACAAAGTAGGCATCCACACCTTCTCCGAATATTCCTTTCATAATTCTGATCGCCCGATCGGTATAGACATCATCGCCATATCCGATAACGTGCCCCGTGTTAACCGACTCAATGGCTTTCATGATCTCGGGATGCACTCCGGCGTTGTTGTCACTGGCAAATCCTCTGATATTTTCCATTTTGCTATTTTAAATATTCATTTGCAAAGAACCTTTCAGGTCATTTCAGAACAATTCATCGTATTTGGTCCAAAGGAAATCACCCAGTTCCAGGGCTTTCTTCACGACCTTATCTCCCCACGTAATGGAATAGTCAGTCAGGTATTCGACCGTCTTAGCCGGTTTTTTAGGGTCATATAATTTCATTGCTTCATCCTCGATACTTTTTTGCGCATCAAACAGCTCTTTTTGCCAGACATTCCAAACCGTGTCCACGTCATGTCTCATATCGCCCCATCGCTGTGCTGCCAGGGTTCCCAGTCGGTTAAAAGCCCACCAGGCGGATTCGGTTGTATACCCGTTTGTCCTTCCCGGAATTTTATAAGGAGTTGCCATATCGGTTACAGAACAATAAACCGGCACGTAAATGGAAGTAGCCACGTTATCCTGAGCCAACCAGACCACACCTCCTATTTCGTCAGGCATCCAGTTACGGCATTGTATAATGGTGGCATACATGGTATACCATCGCGCAATGGTTCGTTCTCCCCTCCAGCCCCAGCCGCCATTGATGCGAAAGAGTTTGTTCATATCATAGGGCATATGCGGATTGGCCAATGGGGAAATGAACACCTTTCCATCTTCATCAGCCACGGTAAGGTCCTTGATCATATCAAACGGCGTATTTTCGTAGTAATCTTTAAATACAGTAACCATGTCTTCCAGTGCCACGGGGCGATCCGGTTTCACCGAAAAGGGATAGTTCTCTGCCCATGGATCGAGCTTCAGGGATGGTGCAAGCAGGTCGAATACCCTCCATTCCCTTCTCCTGGATGCAAGCGAAGTACGGCTTTCCGGGGCATAAGCATAGCAAAACCGGAAGGGACCATCCGATTCATTCCACCAATCGTTGGCTTTTGCCACATCATATATGTTTGAAGATGCCATGAAATGGTCAGGATCAGACAAATCAATTTCTTTTATTGTGCTGGCATTGGCATTGACCGCGATGTGTTCATCCGGCACACGCTGAGCTACCCAGACTGCACCAACCTTGCCCTTTCCCGGACCAACAATCTCAAAATGCCAAACCTCTTCCGGATCGGCAATCGTTAACACTTCACCCGCATCATTCCACCCATACTTCTCTGTCAGTTCACCGGCCATTTTTATCGCTTCACGCGCAGTAGTGCACCGTTCAACCATTAACTGGCAGAGCCTCGTGCAATCGATCAATCCCTCATCGGATTGCAGTTCTGCCTTTCCACCAAAAGTCGATTCACCAATACCAAGCTGATGTTCGTTCATGCATGGATAGGCTGTATTCACATAAGCATAGGTATGAAGCACCTGCGGTATTTCACCAACGGGTTCATCACGATAGGCTGGCATTGCTTTTGTGTTATCCGTAACCCGTTTGTTCAGGGTCATGTAACTTCCTTTTTCATGATCTTTAGCCGGCATGATATCGATCCATGAACGTGTACGGTGCGAATCGTCTGTATGAGAAGTCATAACCGATCCATCAGCGGAGGCCTTTTTACCAACAGTAACGCTCGTACAACCATCAGGATACCCATCAACCCAGTCGGATTTATCCTGTGCATGCGTGGTAAAAAAGAATAAAATTCCTGTGAAGCAAAAAATAACCATAAATTGAAGTCCTCGTTTTTTCATATTTCCTATAAATTTTGTATTTTGGTGTCTGGATAAGGCCCAAAAATATAAAATTTCAACAAATAAAGATTCATTAATAGAAATATAAAGAGGTTCCCTTACTGATTCAACCCCCATAAGGGACAATCATTCTACTGCTTCATTTAGAGGAATACTTCTCCAGGAATTTTTGATCGTTAAAAGGAGTCAATATGGATAAACTGTTGTTTAAGAAAAGATTAGTTGAAACATGCATAAAAGAGCAAGATCGGGTTGTTGAGCATGCGAAACTGAGAATGGATGATGCTCAGGAAAGTGCCAATGAATACGGTCAGCCACAGGACCGATATGATTCCTACCGTACACAAATGCTGAGCAAACGGGATATGTTTGCAAAACAATATTGTAAAGCCGTGGAGGAACGGAATGTTCTTGACCGGATCGACCTGGATGAGGAGAACGATCAGGTTTCTTTTGGCTCCGTGGTGGTTTCCAACGACCAAAAACTTTTCATCTCCATCAGCCTGGGTAAAATCAGTCTGGGTGGCGAAGAGTATTTTGCGATCTCCCCCCTGGTTCCTCTTTTTAAGTCATTGGAAGGACTGAAAAAAGGAGACTTATTTGAATTCAACGGAAAGCAACGAAAAATCGAAGACCATTTTTAGCTGAAACAACGTTCAATTTTGAAATAACAGTAACTTAGCCCGAAGCCCCATAGGTGGATGCCTTTGGCATAACTTATAACTTGTGCTCCCCTTCCGGATTCGGATATTTTCTGAGAGAAACCAGCATCACAAGGATCGCAGCAGTGAGGGCAATAATAGCTATGGTGAAGGTTCCGGTAAAACTGATCAGTCCGTAAAAGAAAATACCAAGCAGTGGTGCAAAGATGGCCCTGACACCCGTTAAGGAAAGATGCACCGACTGGTAATCTGCCGCCTCTTCCCGGCTGCAAAAATAAGCAGATCCTATATACCATAACAACGCCATAGCTGCTGCAAAAATCCCATTGAACAGAACGGCAATCAGCAGAACAGGGTAAATGCTGATCCCCACTAACTGGACATTATAAGGCAGGTATTCCGTCAAACCCATAAAAAAGAAAAAAAGGAGAAACGAGGAGAAAGTGAAGATGGCAAATTTCCGCGGATCGGTTTTTCCCAGCATCCTCCCCAAAAGAGGCAGGATCAGAATGGCAATGATGTTGTATACGTTTTTATAAAATCCCACACCCGAATAGGTCAGGTGCAGTGCCTTTTCATAAAAAATGGTGATGACGGCTACAGTGCTCATGAATGCGAATCCATACAGCATAAAACCTATCTCAAAATGAAGGTAGGGCCTGTTGAAGCGAAGAATATTGACCATCCGTATCGAAGATTGTCTGAATGCCCTGAAAAACGGCTCCTTTACTCCTATGAAATCCTTATTTTCATATTCAATGTTCGACAGTAGAAAAAGGCCAAAAATGGATAGTACGGCAAGTACCGGGTAAACATAGATGAATGCAAATTTATCAGCATCCAGCAGGATCCCGAATAGAAAGGTGGAAACCAGCATGAGAACCTTGTTCACGGAACTGGCATATCCGTATAATTCGCCAAAATTTGGATGTTCATAGTTGTTCTTGAGAAGAAGGTTTATGGTGGGGTAAATGACCAGGTTAGCAACATAATAGATCAAAAAGATTGCAAGAAAGAGTGTATGGTAGAAGTTTGTTGCAGTTAGCTCAGGAAGGTTTGTTGGAAAGAACAACAGCAAAAAAAGGGGTGCCCGTGTTACCAGCCCGGTAATGCGCAGCAGGTACCTTTTGTTCCTGACCCTGCGTATAAATTCATTGAACAGGAACAATAATACCATCGCTACCACGCTAAACTGGAAGAGAAGACCAATCTGATAATCGGATCCACGCAAACTCTTAAGAAAAACAAATTCATTCAATACCAGTATTCCCAATATGAATCCTTCAATGATGGAGTATGCCATGTGAATCCTGAAGGTTTTCTTCTCCCTGAGGTTTAACGGTAGATGATTCAATCGCAGACGGAGCATGCCAGTGGTGTGATCAGAGGATTATGAGATGAATGTATATTGAAGGAAAAACTCATTACAGTACTATCCTTTGAGCTTATCCAGAGCCTTGGCAACAGTGGCCTCCAACTCATCAAAATCTTCGATACCAACGGATAATCGGATCATGCCGGGCATAGGATATTTTTCTCCCCAGACAGATTCAACCGGCAGCAGGATCGTTTCGGCATCCCCTAATGTGGGTATCAGCCGGATCCTGTCTGAAACGAAATCAATAAACCGGTCCCTGTTTTTCTCCTTTTCCGGGTTTGTTGATCCGGCAAGGTCAAAAGTGATCATTCCGCCATAGCCTTTCCCACTGAAAAGCTTTTTCGCCAGGTGATGGGAAGGATGGCCGGTTAACCCGGGGTATAATACATAATCTATTGCCGGGTGGTTGTTGAGGAGGTTTGCCAGCTTTAAAGCATTTTCACAATGCCTGGTGAAGCGAATTTCAAATGATTTCAACATATCATTCAAACGGTATGCATCATCCGGCGAAAGCATATGCCCCACCAGCTTCCGGTATTCAATCGCCCCTTTCTCCAGTTGAGCGTCATTTCCGCAAAGAACCCCGGCAGTAAGATTACCATGACCGGCCAGGTATTTGGTCGCACTGTGGATTACCATGTCTGCTCCATGGTTGAGCGGATTCCAGAGCCATGGAGTGGCAAATGTATTGTCAACAATCACTGCCGAGCCAACTTTTTTCGCGAGATTAATAATCGTAATGGCATCCGCGACGATGAGCGTTGGATTTGAGATCACCTCGAAATATACTACTTCGGGCTGGAGCCGGTTCAACTGATCCTCCAGAAGGTCGGTATCATACCTTCCCTCTGTTGCAAAAAACCGGTGAATATCCAGTCCACGCTTCTCGATCAGAACCTTATCAATAAATGCATTTGTTCCCCCATAGATCTCACTGAAGAATAACCATTTCCCTGTACCGGGCCCCCTCTGGAAGAGAGATAATGCCACATCGATTGCTGCCATGCCGGACTGCGTAAGAATGGACCATGAGCATGCTTCCAGCGCCATGATCGTTTCCTCGGCAGCTACAACGGTCGGGTTTCTGTATCTTGAATAGATATAGTGGTTCGGTGATCTTGAGTGTTCCAACTCTTCCTGAAATGCTTTCTTGGTAATTCCGGCATCTTCAAGATAAAAACCGGCATCCCGATAAACAGGTACACGTGAGGCATTTACAGGTCTCTTCCTTTGTTTTTTTGTCATGATTTTTTTTAATTGTAAAACAATTTATCTTTCTAACCGGCGTGTTGCAGATCTTCTGTGAATGAGCGACTGAGCTCTTTCTCCGGTGTAACATAATCCAGTTCCAGGTAGAACTCGATCCGGTCAATCAATTCGCTAAAACTGGCTGTAAAAAGAAGGAATAACCAGCCGGTTTGTGGAACCAACACAAATAAAAACAGTGGCGATACGATTCCGGTGACGATCCGCACCAGGCTGAGGGGCCAACGAAAATCTTTTTTCATCCGCCTGTACTCAACTTTTCGATAGGTGTACAACAATAACTTTAATGCAAGAACAAAAATAAATGGAAAAAATGATTCCAGAAATATAGAAATAAACAACATGGCAGTCAACAATGTCTGTGAGGAATGCCAATGGTTTTGATCTACCCGTGTCTGCAAATGATAAACCCTGTCGATTGAAAATGTGGTTAAAAATCCCAGGATCAGGACCGGCACAATCAGCCAGAATGAGGTAAATCCGGCCACAATGGTGAAAGAGGAAGTACCGAGGAAAAGCAGGAAACAAAGGATTTCCCGGCTCAACCATGAATTTTTAAGATTCAGTACAGCCCGGTAAAAACGCTTCTTTTTACCGAGGTGAAACAGGCTGACCAACAATGCAATGAATCCGAAAAGAAGGAACAGTTGCTTCATTAAGGGATGGTTGGATGTGGCAGCACCTGCAAATATCCCGATAATCAGGGGGACGAAAAAGGTAAACAGTGCAAGGGACCACTCAGAGGCAAGTGAAACACGAGGCATGGGTTCGGGCAGGTCATTCCTGAAGGGGATAATTTTTTCGGGTTTTATTTTTTTTCCTGCCATTTCAGGTATTCTCTCCCTTTTTCCGGCTGAAACAAACTTTATTTTCGGTCCAATGCCGTAATCAGAAAACCCCTTTACCGGATTAAAGGGCATGGCTGGATCGAGTTTGCTGTACTCCAGGGCTCCTGTTGGACAACATTTTGCACAGGCTGGAATATCCCCCGCTTTCACAGGATCAATACAGAGGGTGCATTTCTCGATAATCTTCTCAAAAGGATTATATTCCGGTGCATCGAACGGACATGCCCACGTACAATATTTGCAACCGATGCACTTATCCTGATTAATCAGCACAGCGTGAGTTCCCGGGTCCCTGTAGAATGCGTTTGCCGGACAATGGACCATGCATGGGGCCTCTTCGCAGTGCTGGCATGCCAGTGAATGAAAGAAAACCGGTATTGCCGGAAGGCCAGCTTCATTATACTGATATACCGACCTCCAAGGGATGCCGGAACCCACATCGTTCTGGTTCGAACAGGCTACAATGCACGCGTGACATCCTATGCAACGGTCTGTATTGAATATGAAGCCTTTGTTCATATCGTGCTATTCCCTGTTTTTATGCAATTCAACATCTGCCCGGTTATCGTGAAAAGCAGCACCATATCCCATATCGGTTTCACGGGGTGCTGATAGAAAATTCACTCCTCCCCCTTCAGTTATCCACCATCCGTTGTAAATCACCAGGCAACCTTCAAGCAGGCTGTAATTTATTTTTGCCGAAAGGATGACCTCTCCCCTCTGGTTGAATACCCGGACCAGGTCCCCGTTGTTGATCTTTTTTTTCTGCGCATCGGAGAAAGCGATTTCTACTGTCGGGTGAGGGTCAAATTGCCGGATGACATTGAGGTTGCCAAACTGGGAGTGAATCCGGTTCTTTGTGGTCGGGGTCAGCAAATTGAAGGGGTACTGTTTTTTTTCTTTTGCTGTTGGCCCTGCTTCGATTGACTCCGAATAAGTCGGCAGTGGATCAACGTTCCACATTTCCCGGGCTTGTGTAGAATAGAGTTCGATCCTGCCGGAAGGTGTTGGGAATGTAAGATCGCTGAATGCTATAGCCTGAACATTTGGTGCTGGTAAAGGTCCCTCTTTCAGTTTATCCAGTGTCAGCCCCGGGAATGGTTCCAGTTTTTGCTGGAGCCATTCCTCAATAGCATCATCACCGGGTTCGGGAATGCTTTGCATTATCTCGTGGTTCTCCCATCCCATTTTTTTCGCCAGAAGATAATAGATTTCCGATTCCGGTTTCACTTCACCGGGAGGATCAATCACCTTTTGTTTGAGTTGAACGTACGGATTCCAGTACGAACCAATCAGATCAGACTGTTCAAACATGCTTTTTGCAGGAAGGATCAGGTCGGCTTCACGAGCTGTATCCGTCAGGAACTGATCAATCACAATCCGGAATTCGAGGTTCCTGAACGCCTGCAAAACACGATGGGTGTCAGGGTTCTGTGTTACCGGATTCCCCCGTTCCACCCAGATCATTTTCAATGCAGGGTCTTTGGTATTGAGCATGTCAATTCCAAGTTTTGCTGTGGAAATTGTCCTTCTGAATATTCCATCCCGGTTTCTGTCCGGGTAGAGTGAGAGCGGCTCAAGAATCTTATCAAACACATAACTCTGAAGGTTTGCATAGTGCCAGCAGGCTCCCGGTTTGCCGATGTTCCCTGTGATAACCTGCAGTGCAAGCATGCACCGGGTCGTCTGCCCCCCATTTGTATATCGTTGGTATCCGTAACCGGGAATGATGGTCATGGGTTTCATTGCTCCGACATACCCGGCAAGTGTATGAATCAGTTCAACCGGGATCCCGGTTATCTCCTGTACACGCTCAGCGGTATACTCCTTCAGGGAAGCTTTAAAACCGGGAAATCCAAGAACATGGTCCTGAATGAATTTTTGATCAATTCGGTTCTCCTCGATCAGCAGCCTGGCTATGCCCAGGGCAAGTGCTGCATCCGTCCCCGGTTTTGGCTGCAGGAGAAGGTCCGCTTTGTCAGCAGTAGGTGTGCGCCTAGGGTCGATGACAACCAGTTTAGCCCCTTTTTCAATTGCATTTTCAACAGGAATCATCTCCTGAACATTGCTCTCCACGGCATTTTTCCCCCACATGATGATCAGCTTTGCATTCTCCAGATCCCAGGGAACATTGTGCTTGTTCTCCCCAAGCGTTAACCGGGTTGCTTCTAAACCTGCCGGCCAGCATAGATCTCCATATGTCAAAGTGCAACCACCAAGCATTTCCCAAAAGGCTAACGGCACAGCGTTCAACAACCCCGCGGTTCCACTTGCTTTGTAAAAAAGAATGCTCTGCGGACCATACCGCTCTTTATAAAATGCAAGTTTTTCTGATAAAAGAGAGAATGTTTCTTCCCAGGAAATTCTATGGAAGGTCCTGCTTCCCGGTTTCTTTCGTAAGGGATAGAGAAGCCGGTCGGGTGAATGAACCCGCTCAATATAACTTAATCCTTTGAGGCATGGTCCTTCGGGTGTTGCCCTGTTTTCCGGATGTGGCTCAATCAGTTTGATTTTTCCATCATCAACATGCACCTTGAATGAACAGGTGCTGTAGCAATTCCTGGGACATGCTGTGGAAAAAACCTTCATCAAAGATATCGTTTCAGGTTCCTAAAGGTATGGATTCCCGGTAAATTTCATGTCCAGCACATCATCTATTTTTGAATGGGCTTCATTTTCAGGAATCTACTTCCCCCTCCTCCACCGCCTGTATTGGGCCGTCTTTTTTACCTGCAACGGGAAAATACCACTGTGAACGGTTCTCGCATCCTCGATGGTATAAAAGGCATTCGGATTATGCTGGTTTATAATAGAAATAATGTTCTTAATATTGCTACGCTTGATAATCATGAATACCAGGTGCACAATCCCTGACTTTCCCTTTGCTTCGACAGTGGTTGTACCAAAGCCTTCAGTTTGCAATGCATCAATGAGTTTGTATGCACTCTTTTTGGTTATGATCCGAACGGCTTCAAAACCAATTGCCAGCTTCTCTTCCAGCTTTAAACCCACGTAATTTCCCATAGCAAATCCTCCTGCATAGGCAAAGTAGCATACCACATTATCCAGGTTTTGCATGATCTTGCCGATGGCAAAAATCCAGATAAGAACTTCAAAAAAACCAAGCAATGGTGCAATGATTTTGTAGCCCTTTGAAATAAAGACAATGCGAAGTGTGCCTATGGTCACATCCATGATCCTGGCAACAAAGATCAGGAGGGGTAAAATAATAAAGCTGAACAGGTCTGTATTAACAAATGTCGTTTCCATGGTATCTAAGAATAGTAAATGCCTCAATAATCTATTGTGCAAAAGTAATGAATTAGCTGAAGTTCTGAGACGCTGATCCTATCAACGCTCAAATGAGGCTGGAATCCCGCTGAGGGCGGAGTCAATCACTGAACAGTTATTAGTTGTGCCTAAGGCATCCTCCCATAGGTGGCATAGCCATGCTCCCGAAGTTATAAGGGATCCCTTTGGGGCTATGGCAGATCCCTCCCCTAGGGACTCTCCATTGCTCCGGAGTCCCTTCAGGTGAGTCCTATGGACCTTCGGAGCTTTGAGTCTTCGAAAATAAGTCAATGGTTATATCTTTCTCATATGTTTTTAATGCCCTCAAGCCGGGCGGGCCCCGTGAAATCCTGCATAGCAGGGGCGGCTTCGCCGCTATTTCACAGGGCGGGCTCTTACTTTTCTCCTTAATGAGAAAAGTTAACAAAAGAATCTCCCATAGGGATGCCTACGGCATAAAAAATAACAATTAACTGCCAAAGGTGGCTTAAAAAGAATTTGATGATTTGCATGCAGGTTTATGGAATAGGTCCAGGCTCATCCCCAACAAACGATCCATTCACCATCAAACAACCAGAGCCTGGACCTCAACCATAAATTATTCACCGGTAATCCAACTTACAATC
>CAZTES010000114.1:0-10348 GCA_964612275.1 uncultured Rikenellaceae bacterium | reverse complement strand
CCAGTTCAGGCTCAAAGGCAATATCCACACTGATGGATTCCCAGTTTCCGTCAAAAGCAAGGCCAATCAATTCGCCATTTCCGTTGATTGTCGGGCTACCTGAATTTCCTCCTGTAATGTCGTTATTGGTAGTAAAACAGACTGGCATAACACCATCTTTCCCGTAGGGACCATAATCCTTCTTTTTATATAACTCTTTCAGTTTCGGCTCTACAATGAATTCAACATCTGTCGGGTCCTCTTTTTCCATTACGCCTTTCAGTGTGGTAAAATGTTTGTAATGAACAGCATCCCTGGGATCATAATCCCCTATCGTTCCATATGTCAGCCGCATGGTAAAGTTTGCATCCGGATAAAAAACTTTATCTTTTTGCATCTCCATCAATCCGGCAATATACAGTCTCTGGCCTTTCTGAAGGTTGGTGGTATATGCACCATTTTTCTCACTCAGTTCAGCATATTTTTCTTCAATGGAATGTGTGACTTTGAATGCAGGATCGTTCTCCAGAACCTCCAGGGTTGGGTTTTCAAGGAAAGCAAGCACCTTCTCCTCTGTTGCGAACAGAGACTCCCTGAACATGTTGTCTACAAAAGTTTCAAGATCACCATCGTATGCAGCGGTTAATTCAATGATCGCTTCAGGTTGGTATTCTTTTTTCACATCTTCAGCAAACATCCTGAACATGGCCCTATTCACGTCCAGGTCCGTGGGGAGGTTATAATCTTTAAAGTAACCTGCGACTCCACGTTTCATTCTTTCAGCCATTTGTTTAATTTTCTCTTCATTGCCTTCCTGAAGGGCTTCATATAGCCGGGTTGCACGATTGGCAAACGAAATTATTTCACTTCCACGGCGAAGGCATTCATTTAAATATTGAATTGAATAGAAGTAATCCGCACGCCCCGTAATGGAGGACCCTATTAATTGCAGAGCCATACCATATTTGGCTGATCTTTTTTTGTCAGCATTCACCCATTTTTTAAATTCATTTTCCAGCATTACTTTTTGATCCCTTACCTTGAGTCTTTTCAGTGCCTCATTCTGCCCGATCGAATATTTCCAGTAATTGCTGGACCTGAAATGTTTTGTTGAATACTGGATACTTACCTTCTCATCTTCCAGCATATCCTGCCAGATGATATCCAGCCGCTCACCCCTGATCTTGATCCGGTTTGGGTTGGTAATGTTCATCACCTCATCAATTTCAGTTGAGGTCATGTAACGGGTTGTCCCCCCGGGATATCCCAAAATCATAGCAAAATCTCCCATTTCAACACCTTTGATCGAAACAGGCAGGTGATGTTTGGGCTTTAAAGGAATATTCTCGGGAGAGTAGTCTGCCGGTTTGCCATCCGGACCGGAATATACTCTGAACATACTGAAATCACCGGTATGCCGGGGCCACATCCAGTTGTCAACATCCCCGCCAAAGTTGCCAATGGATTCCGGGGGTGCTCCAACCAGGCGGACATCGTTATAGCGCTCATAAACGAGAAGGTAAAAATAATTTCCACCAAAGAAGGATTGTACGCGTGCTGAATAATGATTCCCCTCGGTAGCATCTGCTTCAATCTCAGAAGAAATTTCCTGGATGACCTCTCCTCGTTCCTCTTCGGTCATCTTATCCTTAACCCTGGAATTTATTTGCTCTGAAACATCCTCGATCCTCACAAGGAATGTGACAGACAGATCCGGACTGACCAGTTCTTCCTCCCTGGTCATCGCCCAGAAACCATCACGCAAATAATTGTTCTCGGTCGTACTATGAGAATTGATTGTGCCATACCCACAATGATGATTTGTCAGTAATAAACCCTGACTGGAAACGATCTCACCGGTACAACCACCGCCAAATATTACAACCGCATCTTTCAGGCTCGGCTGGTTGATGCTGTAAATTTCTTCCGCGGATAATTTCAATCCCATTTCGGTCATGGTGCCCATGTTCAGCTTTTCAAGCAAAGAGAGAAGCCACATCCCCTCATCAGCTTTTGCACCGGAACTGATAAAAAATATCAGACTAATTAAAAAAGGAACAATTCTTTTCATGCTTTTAGTTTTTGTATCTGTTAATGCATTACGTTTTACGTGGATTCAGAACAGACA
Organism: uncultured Rikenellaceae bacterium; assembly: GCA_964612275.1. GTDB lineage: Bacteria > Bacteroidota > Bacteroidia > Bacteroidales > VadinHA17. The sequence continues at coordinate 8,241 of CAZTES010000114.1, read as the reverse complement.
AATTTAATTGGATTATTCATATTTTATATGGTCGAATAACTGTTCTTGAACTGTTTTTTCATTTTTTCAGACTATTTTTGTATTGATGGAACAAAAAAGGAAACCAGATATAAGGGATCTCAGCCGGGAGGAAATTGAAACCTTCTTCACCGGGCAGGGTGAACAAAAATACCGGGCAAAACAGGTCCTGGAATGGCTATGGAAAAAGGGATGTACCGATGTGGACCGGATGACCAACCTTTCATTCACTGTCAGAGAGCTGCTGAAGAATAACTTCAGGTTGTTAGCCGTGAAGAATGAGATCAGTCAAACAGCCCGTGACGGGACAGTTAAAATCGGATTCAGGATGGAAGAGGGAGGTATTGTGGAAGGAGTACTGATACCATCCGGTTCGAGAAGTACAGCATGCATCTCTACCCAGGCAGGATGCCCGCTGGCGTGCGATTTCTGTGCTACCGGTAAACTTGGATTTGTGAGAAACCTTACTGCCGGAGAAATCTTTGACCAGGTGGTGGAATTGGGAAAAGTGTCTGAAAAGCAAAGGCAGGGTTCCCTGACAAATATCGTCCTGATGGGCATGGGTGAGCCGTTGCTCAATTATGAGAATGTTATTAAAGCCATCGACCACATGACTTCCCCCGATGGGCTCGGAATATCCCCTCAACGAATAACCCTCTCCACCGTGGGGATTTCTGAAGGGATAAAAAGACTGGGAGACGATGGTGTACGATTCAACCTGGCTGTCTCCCTCCATACGGCAAATGAGCTGAAACGCAATGCCATCATGCCGGTAAACAAATCCAATCCGCTCGAAACGCTTTCAAAAGCCATCCGTTACTTCTACGAAAAAACCGGAAATCGCATAACCTATGAATACATCCTGATGAAGGAGGTTAACGACGGCTTGACCGATGCTGCCGAACTCGCCCGGTTTTGTAAAATTGTCCCATGCAAAATCAACCTGATTGAATACAATCCGGTTGACCGAGCTCCGTTTCAGCGATCAACCCGGGAACGCACCGAACAGTTCAAAGCCTTTCTTGAATCCAAAAACCTGATCGTGAACATCCGCAAAAACCGTGGGAAAGATATTGATGCAGCCTGCGGACAGCTGGCAAACAAGATAATAGATTTAAGATCAAAGTAAAAAGTAAGCGAGCCTAAGATTTTACAAACCTTTGGACCAGTAAAATCTATAAGTCAAACTTATCACGCTGTAAACCTGGATCTAAGAGACTTGGATTTTGAATTTTTTTACAAGGAGAATAAAAAATACCCCGGAGGGGTTAAATTATGAATATCCCCGGGTGAGTGAACATTGGTGAACGAAACCCGGGGTAATGCCCCCCCAATCCCGGTCCAACTACAACAGCTCTTCGCTGGAAATCGCTCCATGGACCGGTCAGTACCATCCGATTCTAAATACCTTAACGAATACCGTTGCCGTATTACAATACGGGCCCTGTGAAATAGAATAATCTATTTGATAGAGAATAAATGTTAGATCTTAATTCACAGGACGGGCTTCGTAACCGGAAAACAATGATCGAAGCGAAAATATCAAGTTTGAGAAACCAATTCAGGTTTGACAATAAAGCGAATAAAAAAACAGCTTGCTATTCTTCCGATTTTTTATACAACCGGTAGACTAGGAATGGAAAGAATCCGAAGTTTATAATGGCTATTGAAACTACAAGGGTAATACCCCAGCCCGGCCAGTGCATTACTTTGCCAACAATACCGGCAAGGAATAATCCCAGTCCAATAAATCCAAAAATATATTTCAATTTATAAGAGATGTATTGGGAAAACTCCTTCTTGTAAAAATAGAGCGCAATAATGGGCAATAAAACAAAGATCAACATAAAAGCGCCAAGGATGATAAGCGCACCTGCACCGGGCCAGTGCAACAATTTAAACAGTATACTGGTTGTTAACAATACAGTTGCAATAAATCCCAGGATATACATCGATTTTTTCATGATGATAATGTTTTTTGATGTTAATAGTAATAGTGTCTCTTTGTATATTTCATCAAAACCGTTCGGACAAACGATCTGATAGGCTTTATTATACGATTCTTCAAAGGTTTTACCCTGGTCGAGATAGTCCTCAATAACACAACAAAAATGGTCGATGAGGTCCTCTTTGAGTTCTTCAGACTCAATTTGACTGTTGCGAACCTGTTGTTCAATATATTCTCCCTGGGCGTTTGATAATTTACTCATGCAAACTGAATGATTGGCCTGAATGATAAAACGTTTTTTATCGTGGTTATGAAATCTTCAATTTCAGAAATTTTATCGCTTTTTACAATTTCACCTTTTGGTGTCAGGGAATAATACCGCCGGATACGCTTTCCAATATTCACGGTCTCAATGCTTACCAGACCATCCTCTCTTAATTTATGCAACGCCGGATACAATGATCCTTCTTTAATCAGTATTTTATTGTCGGACAGTTCTTTTACCTTTTGAGCAATCTGGTACCCGTACATCCTGTCATGCTCAGCCAAAAGCTTCAGAATGATCACCGTCAGTGTCCCTTTTAACAACTCTTTCGAATACATAGAACAAAGATACATAGAATTATGATGTATTCCAAATTTTGTAACATTTTTTTTCTTTTGGTTTTCGTAACGATTAAGAGTTGCATCTTTAAGTCCCATCGGGACGGCATGTCTTTAGAAGGCATCGATGGATAAGGAACCGGTCCAACTACAACCGCCCTTCCCTGGAAATCGTTTCATGGGCCGGAATATCCATACGTTTATTAAACGAACAAAAAAAGAGATATGATGACTTTCCAATCGTTGTGCCCTGTCTACCCTTTTCCACTTACTCACCACTCACTCATCGCCCGCCATAGCCTTGGCGAAGGCGGGACTCACTACTCACTTCTCCTCACTCACTACTCCTTTACTCATCTCTCACCTCTCACAATCTCACCTTCTCATTCCTCCAGCAACCGGAACGACCTCCTGTGATAGGGTGAAATCCCATACCTGAGAATCGCTGCCCGGTGTTGTTTGGTAGGGTATCCCTTATTCTGGCACCACCCATAATGAGGAAATTTTTCATGGATTTTCCGCATATAATCGTCACGGTAGGTTTTCGCAAGGACCGATGCAGCTGCGATGGCTGCATAGGTTGAATCCCCTCTGATAATACACTGGTGAGGGATTTTTTGATAGGTTTTAAAGCGATTCCCATCGATGAGCAGGAATTGAGGTTTTACGTTCAACTGGCGTATAGCGATTTGCATTGCCTCGATCGATGCATTCAGGATATTGATATCATCTATTTCGCGGTTATCGACCATGGCAACGGACCAGGCAACAGCATTGGCTTCAATCACCGGTCGAGCAAAGTACCTTTTCTTCTCGCTCATCTTTTTCGAGTCATCCAGCAGGTCAAGTTTGAAATTCAGCGGGAGAATCACGGCAGCGGCAAATACAGGACCTGCCAGGCAGCCCCGTCCGGCTTCATCACAACCGGCTTCAACCAGCCCCTTGTTCATGTAGTTCAGTAGCTGTGGGATATTTTTTTCAGGGTGCATCGGATTATTCTAAGCAAGTCATCATGCTGTTCCAGAGCTTTTCGGATGTTTTTTCCCAGCTGAACTTTTCACGTTGTTGGCGCCCCCTGGCGATCAGGTCCTCCCTGAGTTCTTGATCTTCAGTTATTCGCAATAATCCCTGCTTGATCGATGTTACCGAAAAAGGATCCACAAGCAATGCAGCATCTCCACCGACCTCCGGCATGGAGGTGGTATTCGAGGTAATCACAGGGACATCACATTGCATGGCTTCCGGGATGGGCAGACCGAATCCTTCAAAATAGGAAACGAATGTCAGGGCCAATGCAGAACCAAGAATGAGACGAAGTTGTTCGGGTGATTGCCTCCCGATGAACTTCACCTCATCCCTGTACTTCATCCTGGTAAAGGTTCTCTGAAGCATCCTGTTCCTGAACATTGGCTTACCCACGATGATCAGTTTTGTATCCGTATGAGCGTCTTCTTTAAACTGATCGTAAGCCAATAACAGGTTATCGATGTTCTTCCTTGGATGGATCATTCCGACAAATAAAAAATACCCGGCTCCCCCTGTGAGCCTTGATCTGGTCTTTTCCTGCTCTTCATCTGAAACCGGGCTGAAGATGGGGTTAACGCCATTATAGACCACGTCAATTTTTCGTGGATCAATGCCGTAGGATTGAGTAATATCCTGTTTCGAATATTCAGAAACCGTAGCGATACGAACTGCTTTCCGGGCAAATTTCGGAAATTGTCTCCTGTAATATTCCCGGGTAAGGAATGGCAGGTCTTCCGGCCGGTGGTGAAAATTGATATCGTGTATCACCGGAAGGGAAGGGGTATTTGTGGAGAGGCACAGGTAGCCATCGGGCGAAAGAAAGAGGTCCGGTTTCCGGGAACGAAGGATTTTACGGACGGAGTATTCCATCCACCAGTGCCAGAGAACCGGATGCCGGGCAGGAGGAAACAGGGAAAGGGGCTCTATGTTGGAGGAAAACAGGAACTGGTCCGGGATCTGCCGGTCGAACAGGAACAGGAATTGATGCCCGGGATGTGCTTTTGTGATACACTTCAGGGTTTCGAAGGTAAACCATCCAATTCCATCCAGCTTGCCCGGGATGAGAAGTCGTGTATTTACGGCAATCAGCATATCCTTAATAACAGATTGATTTAACAGGCAGCTTTATTACATTTGTAAACGGATAACAGATAGATCAAGTTTAACCATTTGCCTCTTTATTTCCAAGTGAAACCCTCATCTTTAAATAATACAATTTAGAATTTTGAAGAGAAAATTCATCACCAACCTGGCTTTGCTGTTGCTGCTGAACTTCCTGGTAAAGCCATTCTGGGTACTGGGAATTGACCGGACGGTCCAGAATGTGGTCGGAGCGGAAACGTATGGTTTCTATTTTTCCCTGTTCAGTTTTTCACTTCTCCTGAACATGATTCTCGATATCGGGATTACCAACTTCAACAGCCGCAACATTGCCCGCAATCAGCATCTTCTGAGCAAACTCCTGTCGAACATTGTCCCTTTTAAATTCCTGCTGGCAATCATCTATTTTGCCGTCAGCATCATTACCGCCTGGGTGCTCGGGTATAGTGCGGCTCAGATGAAGATGCTTTTGCTCCTCATCTTCAATCAGTTTATCTCCTCTTTCATCCTTTATTTCCGCTCCAATCTCAGTGGATTACACCTGTTCAAAACCGATAGCATCCTGTCGGTACTGGATCGTTTTCTGATGATCCTGATCTGTGGGATCCTGCTCTGGGGAGGTGTAACGCGGAAAGCCTTCCGGATTGAATGGTTTGTTTTTGCTCAAACTGCGGCTTATCTCCTGACAGCACTGATTGCGTTCGGGATCAACCTCGCAAAAGCTGACTTCTTCAAACCACGGTTTGATCTGCATAGTTTCCTGGAGGTATTAAAGCAAAGTTATCCGTTTGCCCTGTTGAGCCTCTTCATGGTGTTCTATTACCGGGTAGATGGTGTCATGCTTGAACGCCTGCTTCCGGACGGGAAATTTCAGGCAGGCATGTATGCCCAGGGGTATCGGATACTTGATGCAGCGGCTATGGTCGGCTTCCTGTTTGCGGGACTCCTGCTGCCAATTTTTTCACGAATGATTAAGAAAAGAGAAAATGTCGAATCGTTGACTCAAATCTCTTTCCTTTTGCTGATCGTCCCAACAGCAATTGCCTCCTTTGTCTGCATTTTCTATAAAGCTGAAATCATGGACCTGTTGTACAAAAGCCACGTGGATGCCTCAGCGGATATCCTGGCAATCCTGATGATCGGATATGCGGGCATTTCTACCTCTTACATTTTTGGCACCCTTCTGACAGCAAACGGGAATCTGAAAGAGATGAACCGGTTGGCCGGCATCAGTGTGGTGGTGAATGTTGTGCTGAATTTTGCCCTTATCCCGAAATACTTTGCCCTGGGCTCGGCAATAGCCAGCATGATCACCCAGCTGTTAACTGCCCTGGCACACGTGATGGTGGCATCCCGGAAACTTTCCTTCTCATTCAATGGCCGCCTGATTGTCCGTTTGGTGATTTTCTTTGCTGTGTTTTTCCCGCTTGGATTATTACTCAAAAACTTACCCTTTCCCTGGTACATTGGAGCACTGTTGTTAATACTTTCCGGTCTCCTCATCTCGATGATTCTCCGGTTGTTTAGCCCGGGATCCCTGCATCAGATTATCCGGAGCGAAGGAGAAATGGAGTAGCCCATTCCCGGTTAAATAACCCCTGTTTGTTGCTTCTCATCCTGCCTTCTTGCAGCATTTCTTGTAACTATCCTTATTTATAAAGATTCTAAAGAAGCATAAAATTTGAAAGTTATTAACAGATTTTTTTGAGTTATTAACAATTTTTTAACTAATTTTAATCCTTTTCCCTAATTTTTTTGAATAAATTTGGAATGAATAAATGGCTTTCCATAGGGTTATGGATCCTGATCGCGGGAAATCTGAATGCACAGATGATTTCTCATGAGGTGATCGCTGTGGGAGGTGATTATGCTGTAAATGGGGTGTACAATATTTCTTCAACCTTTGGAGAAATTGTAACGGAAACCTTTTATTTCGGCAATCATTTTCTGACGCAGGGATTCCAGCAGCCATCGGTAGCCATTGATCCGGGGAATATCGAAAAGAAGGGAGGCATTGAAGTGAATGCTTACCCCAATCCGGTATTGGATTACCTTAAAATTGTCATTACTCTGCCGATACAGAATGGAGGAGCGGAGGTAATCCGGGACTACCGGCTTGATATCAGGAACCTGACAGGCAATCTGGTGTTATCCAGGCAGGTGAACGGTCTCCCGTCAACGGAAAACATCGAGGAGTTTGATTTCACGACCTATTCACCGGGTATTTACGTGGTCAGGGTAATCAGCCTGGATGATGATCAAACAATCAACCTTACGTTCAAAATTGTCAAAATGTAAAATGGGGGAATAACAATGACTGCAAGAAGGATCTGGAAACACACGCTGTTTGGGGTTCTGTTCCTGTTCGGACTATTTCCACTGGCGATTTCACAAAATGTACCCATGGCTCTGAAGTACCAGGCTGTTGCAAGGAATAACAACGGTGAAGAGCTGAAAAACGAAACCATTGATGTTCGCATGTCGGTCATTGCCGGAAATCCCGACGGCGTGGTGGAATGGCAGGAGATACACACCGGTGTTCAGACCAGCCAGTTCGGACTCTTCTCCATACTGCTCGGTAAAGGGGATCAGTCCGGAGGACTTGTTGCTTCGTTTGCAGAGATCCCCTGGAGTGAATCCAGCCATTACCTGAAAGTGGAGATTAAGTTTGATCAGACATTCCTGGAAATGGGAACCTCCCAGTTTCTTTCCGTTCCCTACGCATTGTATTCACAAACGTCGTTGACCCCGGGGCCAGAGGGACCTCCGGGTCCAAAAGGAGATAAAGGCGATCCCGGCGATCCGGCTACGGATGACCAGGCCCTCTCTTTTGATGGTGAAAACCTTTCCATCCAGGGAGGCAATACCATAAACCTGGGTGGATTGAAACAATACCTCTCCCTGAAAGGCGATACCCTCAGCCTGACCAATGGTAATTACGTAACCCTGACCGATGTGGTGGAAGATGACGATGCTGATCCCACAAACGAGATCCAGGACCTGATGATCGCCAATCACATCCTTAAGATTACCGGAAACCAGGATGCCAACCCCATCAACCTGGATCCATACCTGGATAATACCGATAAACAGACGCTTTCCTATGATCCGGCTACCCATCAATTGACCCTGGCAAATGGAGGTATGGTTGACCTGACCGAACTGCTCGAAGATGACGACCCGGATGCACTCAACGAAATCCAGGACCTGCAGCTGCAGGATAACATCCTGACCATTACACGAAACGGAAGTGCAACCAGTATCGATCTCAGTAAATATATGGACAATTCAGATGATCAAGAGCTTTCCTATTCATCCTCTACCGGTGTCCTGACCCTCGAAAACAGCGGATCCGCAGACATCAGTGAATTGAAAAATATACCCCTGATCGGATTCAGGGCAAGCTCAGACACCCCTGAAGAGGTTGGTACCAATACAACGGTTCTGATGGATTTCCCTGAAATCTTTGACCACTCAGAATGTTATAATAACGGCGTATTTACGGCACCTGCTGATGGCGTTTATTCCTTTTATGTCAGTTATGA
>CAZTES010000113.1:0-10351 GCA_964612275.1 uncultured Rikenellaceae bacterium | reverse complement strand
CCTGGTCGTTCCAGGGGGAATCCTTGAAGGGGGAGCAGATCCCAGAGGCGATGATGCAGCAGCAGGATATTGAGTGCGCTATAGCGGTTGCTGATAACGAATGCAGCCGTTGAATTCTGGGGACGAATGGCTGCAATGGGCGGAGACAAACCACCCGAATTTCTTAGCACACATTCCAGTGATGAAACCCGGGTTAATAACCTGAAGACACTGGTGCCGGAAGCAATGAAATACTATAATGCCCGTTAATTACGTTTAAAAAAGAAATTCTTTGTCATGGAATGAAACCCTGTGAGGGAAATCCAGTATAAGAAAGTGACCGGTGAATTGTAAGGCCATCTTCAGTTAGAAAAAATAAATATGGAGAACCGGCATGCCAATTTTTTATGAATTTTTTTTTTCTAAAATTATTTTAATACATTTATATCAATAAATTTGACCCTGTCATAACGTTCTTTTGATTGATCCATCGGATTTTTTCTTGTACCGATTTTTTCGGTTTCATTAAAAACAAACAAACGTTTTCGTATAATGAAAAAGCCGCTCATAGTAACCATTGTCATTCTGATTATCCTGCTCATAGTCCCAGCCATCAGTTTCTTTAAATGGAGCTTCCAACCCAAGAGGCCCCTTGAGGTCATGATCCTTAACAAAACAGTACCAACACTGGAGCGGGATAAACACCGGTCCCTGAGTTGGATACTTACACACGATAAGTACGTGAAACTGAATAAAAGAAAGTACTCCTTTACAAAAGATTATTTTGGTTTCTTCCCATTAAAACCCTTACGTAACAAAGAATGGGATACAGATCCGATCAGACTGGGTGAGATCCTGAATATGGCAGATTCGTTTGATGTTGCCTATTTTGCCGATACCTATGGCGTCTACTTTAATGACTGGTATGTTGGATTGAATACCAGCAACCGGTCAAGGTTGATATATGGAGGATTGAGTAATAGTGATTACCTGTTTATGAAGGAGATGTATGACCGGAATAAACTGGTCATTGCAGAATACAATATCCTGGCATACCCTACCGATCCGCTTTACAGACTCAGGACCGAGGAACTACTGGATATCCATTGGACAGAATGGACGGGACGCTATTTTGAAACCCTGGATACCATTGCAGATCCTTCCTTTCCAAAATGGATTCTCAAACAATACCGGACCCAGTACCGTAAGGATTGGGACTTTACAAAACCAGGTATCATCCTTTTCAAAAGCAACAATCAAATCGTGGTTCTTGAAAATGAGACTCACCTGGAGTTTGAAACTCCGTTTATTTATACCACCAGCCATGGAGAAGAGAATTTTGACCTGCCCTATAAAGTTCCTTATCCCTACTGGTTTGAAATCGTTGAGACAAAAAATAATGATGTCGTCGCAAACTTTAAGATACATACCAATGAAGTTGGAGATTCCATTCTTCAGAACTACTTCCTTCCGGAAACATTCCCTGCTGTTTTTCAAGGTTCTGGTTCATCACCCTATTTTTACTTTGCAGGCGATTTCGCAGATAACCCTGTTCCGATAAAAACAGCCTATTTTAAAGGAGTAGAAAAACTAAAATGGCTGTTTATCAGAGAAAAGCCCGGATCAAGAACCAGATTCTACTGGGATTATTACAGACCGTTGATGGGCCAGATCCTGGATCAGTATTATTCGGCGAAGAATCCGGAGTAAAACGAAATTGCTCATTGCATAGAAAGGCTGTCTCAATGAATAGGACAGCCTTTTTTCTTTCAGAACCGAACAAAACAACCGGTGCGTTAAAGAGAAAATCCTCTGTACAAGACCAATAGAGATGGTGAGAGAAAAAAGTACAATCCCTGTGCAGGTATAAAAAATAAGATAGAATTCATGAAAGATTTAACCCTGGCCCTGGTACAAACCTCCCTGTATTGGGAAAGCATTGAACAGAACCTGGAACATTTCGGGAAATTGTTGAAACCATTGAAAGAGCAAACGGATGCAATCTTCTTACCTGAAATGTTTACCACCGGATTCTCGATGCATCCGGCTGAACTGGCAGAAGAGATGTCCGGTGCTTCTGTTTCCTGGTTAAAAAGCAGGGCGGCAGAACTGGGTTGTGTTGTTGCCGGAAGCATCATGGTCAGAGAGAATAACCGTTATTATAACCGGTTCATCTGGATGCAACCGTCCGGGGAGTTTAGCGTGTATGATAAAGGTCACCTGTTCCGCATGGGAAATGAACACCTTATATATACTAAAGGAAATGAGCAACTCATCCAGAAGATCGGAGACTGGAGAGTGAAACCGTTGATATGTTATGATATTCGTTTCCCGGTTTGGAGCAGGTACAAAAACGATTATGATCTGCTGGTGTATGTGGCAAACTGGCCGGAACCCAGACGAGCGGTTTGGAACACCCTTTTAAAAGCCCGGGCTATCGAGAATCAGGCCTATGTCATTGGTGTCAACCGTATTGGGAGAGATGGAAACGGGATTGACTATTCCGGGGATTCTGCCGTTGTTGATCCGAAAGGAAACATCATCAGCAACATTCCACCCCATGAAGAGAAGGTTGAGATCATCACCCTTTCCATGAAGGAATTGAATGAATTTCGGGAAAAGTTCCCTGTTTTACCGGACAGGGATGAGTTTATTATAACGTAGATACACCTGGTTTGATCCTCCTTGCCTGCCGGTAGGCAGGCTTCTCCGCCACCTGGCTGCCTGCTTACCCCATCCAAGCGCTTTCCATTAATTTACCGAGCAATTGGGGATTTATACCAATGCATCGTACAGAATCTCCACCGGGTGATGAGCTTGTTCCCCTGTTCCATCCCTGATCTGCTGTCTGCAACTTGTCCCGGAGGCAGATACCAGGGTTCCGTCCTGCTTTTTTCGTATTTCCGGGAAAAGAACCAGTTCGCCTACCTTCATGGAAAGATCATAATGTTCTTTTTCAAACCCGAAGGAACCTGCCATCCCGCAACATCCCGAAGGTACTTCTGTAACCGAATAGTTTTCAGGCAGGGATAGCATCCTCAGGATCGCATCGGTTGATGCGATTGCCTTCTGCTGACAATGTCCGTGGTAAAGGATCCGTTTTGTGTCGACTGTAAACTGTTCCTTTTTAATATTCCCCCGGTCAAGCTCCCGGGAAAGAAATTCTTCCAGCAGAAAGGCATGCTCGGCAATCCGGCAGGCAGCGGGTCTGAGATCATAGCCCACCAGATCCGGATACTCATCTCTGAAACTGAGTATTGCAGAAGGCTCAATGCCGATGAGGGGTGTGTTTTCATGAACCAGATCCTTCAGTAACTCAACATTTTTCTGTGCTTTAATCCTGGCAGCACGGAGCAACCCTTTTGAGATGAATGCCCTGCCACTGACCTTGCAATCCGGGCAATGCACGGTGTAACCCAAACGGGTCAGGAGCTTGATTGCTTTTATCCCGATTGCGGTGTCGTTATAATTGGTAAATTCATCGATGAAGAAATGGACGGTACCTTTTGCTGAGCGATCCGGATTCAGCGATTTCAACTCCCTTTTTGCCCAACGCTTCAATGTGATTTTATAAAGTGTCGGTATTTGCCGTTTTTGGGCGAATCCAAGGACTTTCTTCACCGGGTTAACGAATAGCCCCGTTTTTACCAAAAAGTTGAACAGGGAAGGGAAAACAGCCCCTATGCGGTTTATTCGATGAATGTATGCAATGACTCGTGTTCGGAGGGGAATTCCATTCAAATCGTAATATTTTTGTAGAAATTCCGCTTTCACCTTGGCCATATCGACATTGGATGGGCATTCCGATTTGCATCCCTTGCAGGAGAGGCAGAGATCCAGAATCTCATACATTTTTTTTGAATCAAACGGATTGCTGGCATGAGTAAGAATCTCCCGCAGGAGATTGGCCCTTGCCCGGGTTGATTTGTTTTCATCCCGGGATGCCATGTAACTCGGGCACATCGTCCCCCCAATGCGTTCACTCTTGCGGCAATCTCCCGATCCATTGCATCGTTCTACTGCCTGGAGCAATCCACCCGACTCTGAAAAATCAAAAATAGTCTCTATCGCTCTGGTTTTCTGTCCCGGTTCATACCTGAGAAACGTGTTCATTTTTGGTGTATCAATAATCTTCCCGGGATTAAAAATGTTCATCGGGTCCCATGTTTTTTTGATCTCCTTCAGGAGGTCATAGTTCCGCTCACCGACGACAATGGGAATGAATTCTCCCCTGAGCCGTCCGTCACCATGTTCCCCGCTCAGTGAACCCCGGTATTTCTTAACCAGGTGCGCCATCTCCCGGCCAATGGTATGAAACAAATCGATGTCTTTTGGATCTTTCATGTTGAGGATGGGGCGGATATGCAGTTCGCCGGATCCGATATGGGCATAATAAACGCACTCTTTCCCGTGCTTTACCAGGATATCCCTGTAATCCTTCATGTAAGAAGGAAGCTCGTTTACTCCGACAGCAGTATCCTCGCAAAGGGGTACCGGTTTTGCATCGCCTTTCATGTTGGATAATAAGCCCAGCCCGGCTTTTCGGAGGTCCCAGACCCGGTTGATATCATCCCCAAAGACAATGGGGAAAAGGTAGCCAAATCCCGCATTTCTCATATCCCGTTCCAGCGCTGCTGAGATCTCCAGGATCTCCTCACGGCTATCCCGCTGAAATTCAACAAAGAGAATAGCTGCCGGATCCCCTTCCAGGAAGAAACGATTCTTCTTCTGCTGAATGTTATCCTTTGTCAGATCAAGAATGGTTTTGTCAAGCATTTCCACAGCTCCCGGACGGTGGTTCAGAGCAATGAGGTTGGCTTCGAATGCCTCCTCGAGTTTGTTGAGATGGATACATACCAGCCCGGTTTCAGCCGGTGGACGTGGAACAAGATTGAGTTTGATTTCGGTTGTAAAAGCCAGTGTTCCCTCCGAACCGGCCAGGAGTTTGCACATATTGAACGGTTCGCGGGTTTCGGTAAAGGGTTCCGTTTCCAGGATTATGTCAAGAGCATACCCTGTGTTCCTTCTGTGAATAGATGGGTCGGGATACTCCTTCCGGATCTCCTGCTGGTTATCCGGATCGCTCAATATCTCTCTGGTTTTCCGGTAAATCTGGTTTTCCAGGCTCTGGCCATGACATTTTGCGCCAAACGCTTCTCCGGAGAGGGGGGTAAAAAGGACTTCTGAGCCGTCAGTGAGAATGGCTCGTATCTCCAGCGTATGATCGCGGGTACTGCCGTAGACGAGAGAATGAGCACCACATGAATTGTTACCAACCATCCCCCCAATCATACAGCGGTTTGATGTTGCAGTCTCCGGGCCGAAAAACAACCCAAAAGGTTTCAGGAAGGCATTCAACTCATCAGGTACCACTCCCGGTTCTACCCTTACCCAGGATTCATCCTGATTTAACTCAAGGATCCTGGTCATGTATTTGGAAACATCCACAATGATCCCATTTCCTACCACCTGCCCGGCAAGTGAAGTCCCTGCAGTCCTGGGTATAAGCGCCACGCTGTGTTTTCGCGCAAACGCCACAAGGTGCCGGATGTCTTCTGTATGGGCAGGCCTTGCCACAGCAATGGGTTTTTCCCGGTATGCCGAAGCATCCGTTGCATAAATCAGCCGTGTGGTCTCATCATGGGAAAGATCCCCGGTTAGCTCAGTTTGAAGGAGATCCATCTCCTGGAATATAGCATCATGATCGGTCATTTCGTCCATCGGTTAAAGGGACATTGATCTCTGAAAGTAATACATAATATAACAACACTCAACGTGGTAATAATCAATAAAAATCATCTTTAGTATTTATGCCGGTTCCAGATCAGAACAAAATCCGGAAAGCCACCGAAAGCCGGTTGAATTCAGGATGCTAAATTTGCAATAAATTGTCGAATTGACAAAACCCTGAATACAGGAATGGACCGACATACTCCTGAAATGATTCGGATAGCCAGGCATTGCAGGGAAACTTGTTGTTAAACACATTCATTCAATGACAATAATCATTATAAATTAATGAAAAAACGAGCATTTTTGAGTACTTTTGAGAAAAAATTGCAAATCATTATAAATTATTGATTACCAATGGAATTACTTGATCAAATCAAGGAAAATGCCCGAAGGTTAAATAAACGCATTGTATTGCCGGAGGCTTTTGATGAGAGGATGCTGAAAGCGGCCGATATCCTGGTAAGCGAGAAAATTGCCCGGATTTACCTGTTGGGCGACCCGGAAAAAATCCTTTCTGATGCATCTGCACTTGGATTGCGTTCCCTGTCAGGGGCAACGATTATTAATCCCCTCAATCATGCCAGCAAGGAGAAATATGCCGACCTGATGGTTGCATTGAGAAAACATAAGGGAATGCAGAAGGATGCAGCCCTTCAGTTGATCGAAGATCCGCTCTATCTTGGTACCCTGATGATTAAGAATGGAGATGCCGATGGAGAGGTAGCCGGTGCAGCAAACGCTACCGGTGATGTTTTACGTCCCGCTTTTCAATATGTAAAAACCATGCCAGGCATTTCGGTTGTTTCGGGGGCCTTCATCATGATCCTCAACGATAAGGAGTTTGGCGAAGACGGCATGCTGATATTTGCGGACTGCGCAGTGCATCCGGATCCTAACGAAAATGAGCTGGCTGAAATAGCTGTCGCAACGGCAAAAACCACCCGGGCAATAGCCGGCTTTGAGCCGAGAGTGGCCATGCTCAGTTTCAGCACCATGGGGAGCGCATCACACGACCTGGTTGAAAAAGTAACCAATGCCACCCGGATAGCCCGTGAGATGGATCCGGACCTGCAGATTGACGGAGAGCTGCAGGCGGATGCTGCGATCATTAAGGCAATCGGTGAAAAGAAAGCCCCGGGAAGTAAAATAGCCGGGAAGGCCAACGTGCTGATCTTTCCCTCACTGGATGCCGGAAATATCGCCTATAAGCTGGTCCAGAGATTGGCACATGCAGAAGCCATTGGCCCGATCCTCCAGGGAATGGCTGCTCCAATAAATGATCTCTCCAGGGGTTGCTCGGTTAGTGATATCGTGAATCTTGTCGCCATCACAGCGAACCAGGCAGGAGGGATGTAGTCCTTAGCAAAACATTAAAATAAATAATAAAATGGCAGAGAGTATAGAAGATTATGCTTTAAGCAAAAAGGAACAGAAAAAGGGAGCACTGAAAAAAATCGGTGTGGTTGGCTGCGGTTCAATGGGACAGGAAATCGCCAGGATTATCAGTCAACATGGAATTGAGGTACAATTTATTGACATTACACCAGAGCGGGTGGAAGAGGTATTCGTGGAGATCAGCCGGGATCTGGATGAAGTGATCAGTAAATGGGGACTGACAAGAAGTGACAAAAGAGCAATCCTCTCAAGGATCAAAGGATCAACGGATTATGATGACATAAAAAATTGCAACCTGGTGATTGAAACCATCAACTCAAAAAAACCCGGCACCAGTATTGATCTCAGAAAAGATGTATTCAAACGAGTGGAAGCTGTGGTTTCAAGGGATACGGTCATTACGTCCAATACATCCACGCTGAACATTACCGACCTTGCCTCTGTTCTTGAATACCCGGACCGCGCGGTAGGATTACACTTTCTTTCACCAGCTGCTACCGTAAAGCTGGTCGAAGTTGTGAGAGGATTAAAGACCAGTGAAGAAGCCTTCCGGTTTGTCATCCGGTTTGCCAGTATGATCGATAAAAAGGTCATCGAACTGGTGGAATCTCCAGGAAATATCAGTACCCGGCTCATCGTCTCCATGATCAATGAGGCGTGTGAAACCCTCATGGAAGGGGTAGCATCCACAACGTGCATCGACGAAACCATGAAACATGGCTTTGGATTACAGTTTGGTCCACTGGAAATGGCGGATCGAATCGGCCTGGATAAAGTGATAAAATGGATGGATAACCTCTACAGTGAATTCGGTGAGTTCAAATTCAAACCCAATCCGATTTTAAAAAGACTTTACCGTGCAGGTCATATCGGAAGAAAATCGGGTAAGGGCTTTTATTTATACAAAGAGGGAAAGGTGATCGGGGAAACGATCGCCTATCCGGAAATCCATGGATAAATTGTTTATTGAGAAATTATTGGCTATGAAAATTATTGTTTTAAACTGTGGCAGCTCCTCGATAAAATACCAGTTGTTCGACATGACGAAGGAGGAAGTGCTTGCCAAAGGAGTGGTGGAAAAAGTAGGATTACATGGTTCTTTTATTAAACATGAAAGGAACGATGGTGATCAGTTAACCCTCGAAGGTGAGATTGTTGATCATCAACAGGGAATTGAATATATCCTGGGCATTTTGATTAGCAAAAAGCGGGGTTCCATCTCGGGATTTGAGGAGATTGATGCTGTCGGTCACCGGGTGGTCCATGGAGGTGAAAAATTCAATTCCAGTGTTCTGATTACCGATGAGGTAATCAGTAAAGTGGAAGAGTGCATTGACCTGGCACCACTCCATAATCCCCCAAACCTTAAAGGGATCTATGCCATGCAAGAGTACCTGCCCAACATACCCCAGGTCGGAGTGTTTGATACCGCCTTTCACCAGGGGATGGCACCCCACATATTCATGTACGCCATACCCTTTCCCTTGTATATCAAATACGGTATCCGGAGATATGGATTTCACGGAACCAGCCACAGGTATGTGTCACAGAGAGCCTGTGAACTCCTGAAAGTTGATATGTCAGGGAAAAAGATCATTACCTGTCACCTGGGAAATGGTGCATCGATGGCAGCGATTAAGGATGGAAAATCGATGGATACATCCATGGGATTGACACCCGTCGAAGGATTGATCATGGGAACCAGATCAGGAGACCTGGATCTCGGGGTGCTGACCTATATCATGAGAAGAGAAGAGATCGGAATTTCAACCGCCAATACACTGATCAACAAACACAGTGGCATGCTGGGGATTACCGGTGTTTCCTCTGATATGCGCGAGATTCAACTGGCTTCAACAGAAGGAAATAAACGGGCAACCTTGGGACTGGATATGTATAACTACCGGGTCAAGAAATACATCGGCGCCTATTCTGCCGCCATGGGCGGCCTCGATATCCTTGTATTTACCGGTGGAATAGGTGAAAACGCAGACCATACAAGAAGCGAGATCTGTAAAGAGATGGAATACCTGGGACTGCTAATCGATGAGAAGAAAAATAACGGACTGAAAGGAAAAGAAGAGGTGATCAGCTCTCAGAAATCCCGCGTTACCGTCATGGTGATCCCAACCAATGAGGAACTGGTTATCGCACAAGATACCCTCGAAATCGTAAAGAATATCGGAACGAACTGAATTCGGCAATGATTCGTTACAAATCAATTGATCCAGAATGATACGTAAACTGAACCAGATGTTTGAACTCCTGAAGAACCAGGGTTTAAAACGAGTTGTGGTAGCCTATGCAAACGATGTCCATACCATCGAAGCAGTGCATGAAGCCGTAAAACTCAATTTGGTCAGTGGTATTTTGGTCGGAGATGCTGAAATCATTACAGGAGCATGTGAGAACCTTCGGATTGATCCGGCTGATTTTAAAATTGTCCATGAACCGGACGAAACGGTTGCTGCAAAAAAAGCGGTTTCCCTCATTAATAATGGGGAAGGAGATCTGATCATGAAAGGACTGGTCAGTACGGATAAATACATGAGGGCACTGCTGGATAAAGAGGAAGGAGTGATGGAACCGGGAGCCATACTTAGCCATGTGTCCGTCGTGGAATCGAAAAATTATCACAAGCTGCTGATCGTCGGTGATGTGGCAATTATTCCCAATCCGGAATTGAAGGAGAAAATAGCGATCGTTAATTACCTGATTGAGACCGCCAGGGCGCTGGGAATAAAACAACCCAAAGTGGCCCTCCTGGCTGCAACAGAACAGGTGTTGCCTAAAATGACTGCCTGTGTGGATGCAGCATTACTGGCGAAAATGGCTGAACGGGGACACTTCAAAAGAGCACTCGTGGATGGACCGCTTGCTCTGGACGTGATCGTGGATAAACAGACTGCGCAGATAAAAAACCTGGAATCTCAGGTCGCCGGTGATGCAGATTGCATTCTTTTTCCAAATATTGAAGCAGGAAATGTGTTTTATAAATTCCATACAAAATTATCCGGAGGAGAAACAGGCGCCGTGGTTGCTGGCGCAAGAGTCCCGGCGATACTCTCCTCCAGGGGAGATAGTGTGAAAACTAAACTCTACTCTATTGCCCTGGGAGCGTTGCTGGCTTGAATCGATAACAGATTGATTATCCCCGATTAAAACATAGAACCCCAACAAGAATCATTGGTTTAACTGAATGATATGGAAATTCACAGGATACTGGTAATAAATCCGGGATCAA
>CAZTES010000112.1:0-10485 GCA_964612275.1 uncultured Rikenellaceae bacterium | reverse complement strand
CTTCAGATAATTTCATTCATGACAAAATTAAAAAAAATAACAGGTTTATCAATAGATCACCGGTGAATTTGACGGGTCGTTGAGTTAAAATTGGATGTAACGCTTTTAGAAATGGTCATGCAATAGTCATACAATTGTCATACGATGGTAATTACTCACCGCCCTCCGGCAATTCGTGAGCTCGCCCGCCCGAAGACGTTCCCGCCCGGATGACCTCCGGTCGGACGGGCAGGCTGCGCTCGGTTCTCCGTAGGAATCTCCCATAGGCTGGCCTTCGGCATAACTTCTTTTACCCAGTACCGAGTCGAAGATCATGACTTTGTAAAGCAAACGTCATGATCGGAGACCCTGACCTGCTGAAAGGAGCGTCAGGGGACCCAGCATCCCTTTTTCTCACCACTCACCCCTGCCCGCCGTAGCCTTGGCGTAGGCGGGTCTCACACTCTGTCCTCCGTATCCGCCAGCTGGCGGAGAAGGAGGAACTCACTTCTCATCTCTCATCTTCTTCCCCCAAAAATCGTTCAATCAGCCTCGGGACAGGGTATTTCCCCAGGTCACGAACCGGGATTGACAGGTATTCTTCAATGAGCAGGGGAGAAAGAGATTCGAGTGTAATGATGAAAAACCGTGCATGGATTCGCTGGTGACTCAAGAGGTGTTTATCGGTGTCTGAGACCGTTATAACGACCGGTTGCACTCCCGCGAACAGGGCATTCCAATCAGCTGATCCGGGAAGATTATGCTTCGGTATATCTGTGGAGGTCTCAATCAATGGAAATTCATACAGTCCCTTCCAGATGTCGTTGCCTTTCCTTTTCCTGATTACGGTATTTTCCCCTGTTCGGATGAACAGGTAGTTGAAAAAACGGTCCCTTAGTTTCCCTTTTTTCCCGGTTACAGGATATTCCTCCACTTTGCCATTACGGTAAGCCTTGCAGGTTGCACGGAAGATACAGACAGAACAACCGGGATTCTTCGGGGTGCATTGAATGGCACCAAACTCCATGATTGCCTGATTATGCAGCCCCGGCTTTTCCGGGTTCATAATCTCCCAGGCGATTTTCCGCACCGCTTTTTTTGCAGCACCGGTCCCCTGCTGAAAACCGATCATGAATAACCGCGAGATCACCCTGAAAACATTGCCATCCACAAGCGGAACAGGTTCGTGAAATGCCATGGAGGCAATGGCTGCTGCACTGTACTCTCCAATTCCCCTGATCGTAATGAGCTCATCATATGAACAGGGCAATTTACCCCGGTATTGCCGGGTTATCTGGCGGGCAGCTTCATGAAGATGCCGGGCACGTGTATAATAGCCGAGTCCCTGCCACAATTTCATTACCTCATCGGTTTCTGCTCTGGCAAGTGACGCTACATCAGGGAATGCCTGAATAAAACGTAGATAATAGTCAATCCCCTGTGCAACACGGGTTTGCTGAAGAATGACCTCCGAAATCCAGATTTTGTACGGATCACCCGTCTCTCTCCACGGCAGATCCCGCTTATTCCGATCGTACCATTTCATTATTTTTTCGCTGAAACTCACGTAACCGTGTGATTTTAAAAAAATTGTTTCTAAATAAATAAAATTTTATGGAACTATTTCTTTTATATTTTAAAATCTTTTATATTTGCACTCCTGACATTGATCACTTTGTAATATATTGATAACTAAAGATTTTAAAAATGACTAAAGCAGACATTGTAAACGAAATTTCGAAAAATACCGGTATTGAAAAGGTAACGGTTCAGAAGACTGTAGAAGCTTTCATGGAAACGGTAAAAAATTCTTTGGTAAAGGATAAAAATGTATACCTGAGAGGTTTTGGAAGCTTCATCGTAAAGAAAAGGGCAAAAAAGACTGCCAGGAATATTTCAAAGAACACCACAATCATTATCCCGGAACATTTTATTCCTTCATTCAAACCTGCCAAGACATTTGTTAACAAGGTAAAGAATAATGTAAAAAGATAATTGCATTGTTCGAATGTTGTTACCGTATTCTTTGTATTTATGCCAAGCGGAAAGAAGCGAAAGAGACATAAAATGTCAACGCATAAGCGCAAGAAGCGCTTAAGAAAAAACAGACACAAAAAGCGGAAATAGTTTTTTCCGGACATTATCCCCGTATATGGAATATTTAACAATAAACCTAAAGAGCTGTTCGGTTCTTTAGGTTTATTGTATTAGGGAATAGAGACAGGATTTTTCTGGATAGTGAACATCAGCATGAAGTGGAGACCAAAGATTTAGTAATTGACGTTACTCCCTCTGAAATTGCAATAGCCCTTCTTGAAGACCAACGATTAGTAGAAATTAATAAGGAAAAAAGCAATCTTCAGTTTACCGTCGGAGATATCTACCTGGGCAAGGTAAAAAAGATTATGCCCGGGCTGAATGCCGCATTTGTTTATGTCGGATTTGATAAGGATGCATTCCTGCATTACCTCGATCTTGGAGCGCAATTTAGAACCCTCTCCAAATATACCCACCTCGCACGGGATAAAAAAAGCCGGCTTCCGGCATTCTATAAATTCAGACCCGAACCGGATATTGAAAAAGATGGGAAAATTGCCGATGTCCTTAAACCAGGACAGCCGGTGCTGGTGCAAATCACGAAAGAACCCATCTCAACCAAAGGACCCCGCCTGGGATCCGAAATATCCATCGCGGGCCGAAACATCGTCCTCATACCATTTTCTGATAAAGTCTCTGTCTCTCAAAAAATTGAGTCGTCAGAAGAAAAAAACCGGTTGAAAACACTGGTGCAAAGCATTAAACCCAACAACTATGGTGTGATCATCCGCACAGTGGCAGAAGGAAAAAAGGTAGCCGTGCTCGATGCTGAACTGCGAAGCCTCGTGAAAAAATGGGAGAGCGTGGGGCAACATCTCAAAGAGAGTAACCCCCCGAAATTGATCCTGGGCGAATTGAGCAGAACATCCGCTATCCTGAGGGATATACTGAGTGTGCAGTTTAATAGCATTCATGTCAATGATAAAACCCTGCAGCAGGAAATCAAAGAGTACATTAAAACAATTGCACCCGAAAAACAGAAAATCGTCCAATATTATAAGGGGGGAGCCAATATCTTCGACCATTTTGGCGTCACAAAACAGATAAAATCCCTCTTCGGGAAAACCGTATCCTTTAAAAATGGTGCTTACCTGATCATTGAACATACCGAAGCCCTGCATGTGATTGATGTAAATAGTGGTACCCGTTCCAAATCGGGAAATAACCAGGAAACGAATGCCCTCGAGGTAAATCTGGCTGCTGCTGAAGAAATTGCCAGACAACTCCGGCTGCGCGATATGGGGGGAATTATTGTTGTCGATTTTATCGACATGCAGTCGGCAGATAATAAACAACAGCTGTTCGATAAAATAAAAGAGGCAATGTCCTCGGACAGGACAAAACACAATATTTTGCCCCTGAGTCGGTTCGGAATATTACAGATAACCAGACAGCGTGTACGCCCCGAAATGAACATCGAAACCGTCGAAAAATGCCCGACATGCAAAGGCACCGGAGAAATTACACCATCCATCCTCTTTACCGATGAACTTGAAAATATCCTCGCAACTGCCATTCAAAAATATAAATTGAAAAAAATTACCCTCAAGGTTCATCCCTTCGTAGGCGCTTACCTTATGAAAGGATTTCGTTCAATCAGGAAAAGCTGGAGTGCCAAAATGAACTGTCAGATAAAGGTGATGGAAACACCTTCCAATGCACTCCTCGAATACCAGATCCTGGATAGTTTCGGAGATGAAATTATTGATGTCTGACCTCTGTCGAAGCCAACTTGTTGAACCCATGAAAAGAAAAACAATACAATCGATCCTGGCGATTTTCTTCCTCTTCTCAATCATCTCACCAGCACAGATCATTGACCCGGTGACATGGGATTATGCTGTTGAAAAGATCAGTCAGGAGGAAGTTGAATTGATTTTCACGGCAAATATTGATAATCACTGGCACCTCTATTCACAGGATATCCCTGAAGGAGGACCGATACCTACCCGTTTCGTATTTGAAGAGTCTTCTCAGTTTGAGCTTCTGGGACCGGTGGTGGAGATAACCGAACCGGAAGAGAAATATGATCCCAGTTTTGATATGAAGCTTAAACTCTTCAGTGAGAAAGCGCTCTTTAAACAACGGGTTAAAATCAGCGGGACAGGTAAAGTGAAAATTGGTGGCTATATCGAATTCATGAGCTGTGATGATCAACGGTGCCTCCCGCCAAAAGAAGAAGATTTCGAGCTTGTTATTAGCCCGGAATCAACCGGAACTGCGGGATCAGGTGAAGTGCTCTCAACGGATACCGGGGATACATTTATGTTTGAAAGCCAGGTTGACCTGACCGGTGCCGAACCGGTAGAAACACCCGTTGCGGGAAAATCAATGTGGGGGTTTTTCCTCTTTTCTCTGCTGGCTGGTTTTGCCGGACTATTGACACCCTGTGTCTTCCCCATGATCCCCATGACAGTGGCTTTCTTTTCCCGGGGATCCGAAAACCGGTTTAAATCCATCGTTATGGCATTTACATTCGGATTTTCAATCATCGGCATATATACATCCATCGGATTGATCGTTTCGCTAACCAGCGCCGGAGCTGACTTTGCCAGCAGCCTCAGTACACACTGGATCCCCAACCTGATCTTTTTCTTACTCTTTATGGTTTTCGCTGCTTCTTTCCTGGGTATGTTTGAGCTTGTGATGCCATCCGGACTGGTTAATAAAGCGGACAGGCAGGCTGACAAAGGAGGGTATCTTGCTGCC
This sequence comes from uncultured Rikenellaceae bacterium, assembly GCA_964612275.1. Taxonomy (GTDB): domain Bacteria; phylum Bacteroidota; class Bacteroidia; order Bacteroidales; family VadinHA17. The sequence goes on along the minus strand of CAZTES010000112.1, from coordinate 5,700 downwards.
TTTTTCATGGGGCTGACAACGGTCCTTGTCTCCTTCTCATGCACAGGACCCATAGTGGGGGCATTGCTGGTTGAAGCTGCAAGCGGAGAAGTGATCAAACCAACCATCGGGATGTTTGGCTTTGCCCTGGCTTTTGCCCTGCCTTTTACCCTTTTTGCCATCTTCCCCTCCTGGCTGAGCAGCTTACCGAAATCGGGCGGATGGCTCAACTCGGTGAAGGTGGTGCTGGGCTTTATCGTGCTGGCTTTTGGGATGAAATTCCTCTCCAACATGGATCAGGCATTCCACCTCGGATTATTAAGCCGGGATGTCTTTCTCGCCATCTGGATCGTGATTTTTACATTGATGGGCTTTTACCTCCTGGGGAAAATCAAATTTGCGCACGATAGCAACCTGCCATACATTGGTGTGCCCAGGTTAATCCTGATTATTGCAACCTTTAGCTTCGTGCTCTACCTTATCCCCGGTCTTTTCGGAGCACCCCTGAAGGCAATATCGGGACTGATCCCACCAATGGATTCACAGGCATTTAACCTATCGGCTTTGATTAACGATCATCCGGGAAGTGGGAAAACGGAAGAGGGCAAAGAAGCATTCACCCTTTGTGAAGATCCGAAATATACCGATTTTCTAAGCCTTCCGTACGGGTTGAATGGGTATTTCGATTATGAACAGGGACTGGAATGCGCCCGGACACTGAATAAACCCATATTGCTTGATTTTAAAGGCCATGCCTGCAGCAATTGCAAGGAGATGGAAGCCAGGGTGTGGTCCGACCCACAGGTGTTGAAGCGCCTGAGGGAAGACTATCTGATCATTGCACTCTATGTTGACGATAGAACAAAACTTCCCGAATCGGAATGGGTGGTTTCAGCATACGATGGGAAAGTAAAAAAGACCCTGGGAAAGAAATATACCGATTTTCAGATCTCCAGGTACAATATCAATACACAACCCTATTATGTGCTCATTGATTACAATGAACAGCTGTTGACCACACCCAGATCACATGACCTGAATATCAATGAATACATCGAGTTTCTGGATGAAGGGCTGAAAAACTTTCAAAACAGGTAATCTTGCCTATTCTATTTCTCCGATATAACGGTTTTTCCGGGTAAGGGAATAGGCAGTGAAAAATCCGAGGGCCCCGTTGCTGATATTCCCTCTAATACTGGCAGGGGCCGATTCAAACGGACCATCTGAATAGAGGGTCTCCTTGATGATTGCCAGGCAATATTCGTAATACTCCTCTGTGATGGATGCCATCTCAAGGGTAATCCGGCTTCCCGGTCTGGCTTCCACCGACTGAACGCGCAACCCGTTCAGGTAGTTCCCGTTAATCAGGTCATCATTCGCAAACTCCAGTTGTGTGATGTTTTTTGATACCAGGGTAAGATTCTTGTAAACTTTCCAGAAATAAAAATCCCCCGGAGATGAAGGTTCCTGAGTCCACAATCCGATATCATATACCCCCTCTCTCGTTTCATTCGTGAAAAATCCTATCGAATCGATAGGTTGAACCGAAGGCATTACCGAGGTTGCAGTATACGTTTCACCATCCAGAAGTATGGTCAGGGTATAGGAACTTCCCGGATTACCGGCAAAAACAGCACCCGTCAGATATTCACCGGGCACATTTTCATAAAGGGTATAGAGCGTCGATGAATCTTCAATGGTTACCGTTGCCCCGCTGACCATCTCAGGAGGCAAATATGTGAAGTAGGGACTGCTTTTGGAAAGCACCACAGAATGCTGCCTTATATCACTGGTAACATACCCTTCGACCACCAGGGTTGTGGGTGATTCAAAGAGATCAACATCAATCTTCTCTGTGCAACCGCACAGAAAAAACAGGACGGGTATGATCAAAAGATACCGCATGCTCATGCAATCTGTTAAAACCTGAAATTATAGCTAATTGCAGGAATAATGGGAAACATATATAATTTATAAGCTTCTGTAATTTCCGGGTTGTCCTCGTTCGATTTGAAAAAGATTAGCCAGGCATTTTTGCGGTTGTACACATTGTATATTGAAAAACTCCATTCCCCTCTGAACCGCTTCCCCGGCCTTTGTTTTCCTTTTAATATGGCGGCTATATCGAGCCTGTGGTAGGCAGGCATCCTGAACTGGTTCCTGTCGGTAAAAACAGGGACAACAATGTTCCCATACCTGAACCTTCCTGTGGGATAGGTAACCGGGGATCCACTGGCATATACCCAGTTGAGGGAAACGGTCCAACGGTTCGTTAACTGGTACTGGCTGACCAGGGCGAAGTCATGCAACCGGTCATAATTTGCCAGAAAGATCGTATTGTTATTGACACCATCGATCTTCATTTCCGCCCGGGACAGGGTATAGGAGATCCAACCCGTTAATTTCCCCTCATCCTTTTTCAGGATCGATTCAAACCCGTATGATCTTCCCCAACCAAATCGTAACTCCCCTTCCAGCTCCGGATTGAGAATGATGTCTGCATGATCCTTGTAATCAATCTGGTTATACATCTTTTTGTAATACCCCCCCAGCGATAGTTCAAACACATCAAACAGTGCCTTCCGTGTATACCCCAGAGAGTATTGATTGGCACGCTCTGGTTTGAGGTTTGGACTGGAAGGGATCCAGATGTCTATTGGTGTGCCTGCTGTTGAATTGGAGATGAGATGAAGATTCTGGTGTGTACGGGAGAAACTGGCGGAGATTACGGATAACGGACCGGGTGTAATGTGAATGCTCAGGGAGGGGTCAATAGTAAAATAGGAATGAAAGATCGTCCCTGAGCTGTATACGACAGAATCAATGACCTCATACTGCTCGTTAAAATTGTAAACCGTGGCTTCGCCCATGTTCTGGAATAACGTCATCCGTATACCGTATTCCAGACCAATCCGTTCGGTCAGCTCCTGGTTGTTGGAAAGATACAGGGCATACTCGAGAGACTGAGAAGGGGGTATCTCATAATCATTGTATATCGATGTTGCATCAGCCGGTAAAATATATCCGGGACGGAAAGTAAAATGGTTAACATGCATTCCAAACTGGATAGTGTTTTTGGGATTTGCAAAAAATGAAAAATCATACTTCAGCCCAACATTGGTGATGGAAGAGTTCCACTCAACACCGGAAAAAGTAGATGACTTCCCAAGCTTGTACTGATAACGGCTGTAGATCAACGATAGATTGGAGAAAAGTCGCTCGGTAAACAGGTGATTCCACCGGAGGCTCCCGGTGAAGTTACCCCATTTCAGGTAATAGGTGTTCTGGTATTTGAACACGTCGGTTCCCATAAACCCGGAAATAAAGATCCGGTTCTTCTCATTTACCCGGTAATTTGCCTTCAGATTGAGATCGTAAAAATAGATCTTGTTCTCATTAACCTCTTCATTTGAGGACAAGGGAAGGAAAATGTCAGCATAGGATCTTCTCCCGGCAAGAAGGAAAGATCCGCGATTTTTGACAATGGGCCCCTCCAGCGTCAGTTTGCTGGATATTGTTCCAATACCTCCGGATCCGCCGAAATTATTCTGGTTCCCGTTTTTAAGACGGATATCAAACAAAGAAGATAACCGGCTGCCATACTTTGCAGGAACCTCTCCCTTGTAAATGTGAACATCCTTAACAATGTCATTGTTAAAGACTGAAAAGAAACCCATCAGATGAGAAGCATTATAAATGGGTACTTCATCAAGAAGTATTAGGTTCTGATCATACTTTCCTCCCCGCACAACAAATCCTGAAATGCCTTCACCCGGGGCCATGATCCCGGGTAACATCTGGATGGCTTTGGAGAGGTCAGATTCTCCAAGCAGGGAGGGAATCTCTTTGATCGTTTGTGACTGAAGCCAATGGGTGCTCAGGTCGGCTTTCTGAAATTTCCCTTGGTGGATTTCCGATCGGATCACCACTTTCTCCAGATCCTGAGCCTCCTCTTCAAGTACAATGTTGTATCGCTTGTTCCCGGAAAGCATAAGCGTATCCTCGAATAACTGGTACCCGAGGTAGGAACACTTTAATCGATAACTTCCTTCAGGCAGTGTAAGAGAAAAAAAACCGTAAATGTTCGTCACCGTCCCGACAGACGGATCCTCAATGTACACGTTTGCCCCGATAAGCTCCTCACCCCTGGGATCCCTGACATACCCGCTGATGGTGTGTCGCTGTTTTCCCGTAGGAGGTGCCTCCTGCGTTTGCCCTGAAATAGAGATCAGGAAGAGAAGCCATATGACTGTGAACTTGTTCATCCGGAATTTGGTAATCAAAAATAACGTTTTTTTTATGTAGAGAACAGGTATTCCGGATGATTTGGTTGAAAAGTAGAGACGCCATGCATGGCGTCTCATTGTCCGGATTACTGGAAACATCAGAGATACCCGATCTTCTTTACCCGAAATGTCTCATGATTTTATCGATGTAGAGACGTTGCCATCCTACGCTTCCGCCTTATCCGCCAATTGGCGGATTTGGCGGACAAGAAAGCTACGGCTGCCAGAGCATGCAACGTCTCTATGTTGTTAACACCAAATAAATTAGGATAATCAATGCATTAAAACCAGGTAATCCTGGGTTTAGTATAACCACGAAAAAACGGTCCTGTGATGTTATTTATCTGGAAAACCTCTCTTGGACCTTAACATTCCAACCACTGATTAGGATAGTTTTTTAACCGGGGACCTAGTACCAAGCACCGAGCACCTTTTTCTTGACGACTAACGTAACCGATGGACGACCCAGGCATCGTAACCGTTACCGATCAACCGGGCCCTTAAAACTTACCCAGCTTCAGCGTTATACCCATATTGAAACCCCGGATAACATTTGGAGGGACTATACGGGAATCAATCCCGGGAAAAGTTTCGGCATAATCTAATTTTATGTCGGATGTGAGGGTATAATAGACGCCAAGGGCAACCCTGAAATGCTTGAGAATATTGAATTCCACCTCAATACCGGGCTCAATGACGAGGAAAAAATCGCTGTCCTCAATGAAACTGTCCCTGAATTCCCACTCTTCAAAACTGTAGGCAATGCCTCCAACACCGGCAAGCACCGGGAAGGAGAGGTGTACAGGAAATCGCGGCAGGATGATCGGTTCGATCAGTAAACCACCATAGCCACCAATGAAATTGGCTGTTTCAACCGGTAGATAATAATCATCGTCCTTCGACTCATTAAAAAAGAGCTTCCCGCCCAGTCCCACGGCAAGGCCATGCCCGGCAATCCATCCGCCGCGGAGACCGAATTGCATGCCATGCTGGTCTTCGATCTCAACATAGTTGAAGGAGAATCCGATGTAATGCCCGCCCGATTTTTCCTGGAAGATCGTCTGGACTTCACTCCTGTCTTTTTCTTTTTTGATTTCTGCTCCCTCTGTCTCTTCCTGCGCAATCACAACCAGGGTTCCTGACAGGAATATAAGGAGGAATGATACAATCGTCTTTTTCATATTCTTAGCTGTTAAATTGTTTAAAACCAGTATTTAATCGCGATTCCGATATCGAATGGATTGAGCTGGACCAGACCTTTCACATTCAATTCAAAGAACGGTTTGCAATCCAGACTGATTGCCATTGGGAATTCGCGAAAAATGTATTCAATGCCAAAATATCCATCCACTCCGATTAAAGGTAAGAATATTTTTTCATCATAATAGTAATCTTCAAACATGAATTGCTGATGGTCAGTATACATGAAACCAAC
>CAZTES010000111.1:0-10528 GCA_964612275.1 uncultured Rikenellaceae bacterium | reverse complement strand
GGAATGATCCGGCCCACCATGGGAACTGCTTTCCTGTTTGGCAAGAAGGTAGGTCCGGGGAATCCTGATCTCTGGAACCAGGTGGGACACCTTGTGGAAACACCCTATTCCTACCCGGAGCTTACAGTAATGGAAAACCTGGAGATCTACTACCGGCTCAGGTTTCTAAAAGATCAGGGCTTGCTTGCAGGCGTAGTGGAGAAGCTTCATCTTGATCCATACAGGAATACAAAGGCGAAACACCTTTCTCTCGGGAATGCCCAGCGATTGGGTATTGCCAAAGCAATGATCCATCACCCCAGTCTGCTCATCCTGGATGAACCGGCCAATGGTCTGGATCCTGCCGGGATTGTCGAAATCAGGGAATTGCTCGGTGATCTTGCCGGAAACCATGGTGTAACCATCTTTATATCCAGTCACATCCTTGGTGAGGTCTCCCGGTTTGCCACCCGCATCGGGATTATCCATGAGGGACATATGATTCATGAATCAAGTGTCAATCAGCTTGCCCAATCCAGGCAGAGATCGCTGCATGTGGGAACAATGAATAATAGCCAGGCGCATGAAATCCTATCCAATGCCGGCCTTTCATCAGATTATTTATCTGACGGATCGCTTGAGGTATCCGGCGAAGTAGCTGTTAACCATCCCGAAAAAATTTCCGCTTTGCTTGCATCACGGGGACTCGCACCAAAAAAGATATTGGTTCAGGAGGAAGACCTGGAGCATTTTTTCCTGCGGCTCATTCAAACCAGTAAACCATCATCATGAAAGCAATTCAGGCAGCATTGTGGATGGAGATCCTGAAAGTCAGGCGGACAAAAATATTTCCCATATCTCTGTTTTTCTTCGTTTTTATGGGAATTGTGATGGGATTATTGATGTTTGTCTCCCAGCATCCTGAAATTGTAAGCCGGTCGGCAACGCTCAGTGTTAAAACTTCCTTTCTTGGAGAATTCAGTTGGGCTGCCTACAATGACTTACTGATCCAGATCATCCTGACCGTCGGAGTCATCGGTTTCGGCATCATTACCAGCTGGGATTTCGGAAGGGAGTTCTCCGACCGGGTGGTCAAGGATCTTCTTGCCCTGCCGGTTCCCCGTTTCACGATTATCCTTGCCAAGCTGATCATCCTGTTTTTCTGGAGCATGATCCTGTCTGTCACTGTTCTTACAGCCGCTATTCTCACCGGTCTGGCTGTGCGTATTCCCGGTTGGACAGCGGTAGACTGGTTCCCCTTCCTGGGAAGCTATTTGGTTTGTACTGTCTTAAATGCCTTGCTGATCACCCCGGTAGCCTTTATCGCCAGTGCGGGGCGGGGGTATTTGCTACCCATCAGCTTCCTTATCCTGATCATGATCCTGACGCAGTTGCTGTTTGTGGGTCTGCCCGGGGCTGCTTTCTGGTTTCCCTGGGCGCTTCCCGCCCTGTTCAGCGGTGTTGCGGGAGAAGCCATTACCCAACCCGGTTTCATCAGCTACCTTATATATGGTTTAACTGTTCTTGCCGGATTGTTCGGAACAATTGCCTGGTGGCAGTATGCCGATCATAAATAGTTATAGATTCGTCGCCCGAGTTTTCGCATAGCGATTCCCTTGGAAGAATCGAGCGACGAGTTTTGGTTTACCTTTCTTATTCATCGTGTGGTGCATTTATTCGTCTCCCACAAGCATTCACACTTGCCCGGCTCATAAGATCGCAATCCGCCAGCCATGTGAAATAAAATCTTTCATAAGCACTGTGTACATAGCTATCGCTATTTCACATGGCCAGCTGGGGGATCGCTAAGTTCGGTCAATGGTCAGATTTCTCCTAAAATGATTTTTTTCCTGATGCCTGGGAGGGGAAGATGTTTATTCTACCGGTAACAAATTGTACCCGCCTTCAATTAATATATCCTTCAGTCCTTCATCCATCACTTCGGCATACTCCTGAAGTACAACCCCTATATTGACAGGGAATTTGCGAAAGATCAGATTTTCTCCCTCTTCATTAACCAGTTGCAGTGCATAGTAGCGATTTTCTTCCCTGGTCAAAGCCTGGCTTGGAAGAGCCGGTGCTTCACGCTGGCAGGTTATAATTTCGGTTTCGACAAACAGCCTGTTCACAAGAACACTCCGGTCTGCAGCTTTGATCTGAGCAATGCACAGTACTGTTTTTGAATCCGGGTCGATCGATTTTCCGATATGGCTCATTTTAGCTTCATATACCTTTTCCATATCATCCGGGTTATAATAGCGTACGGATTGCCCGACAACCATATCTTTCAGGTCCTTTTCAAACACATGGATATTCAGCTGAAGTTGATCCGGATTGATCAGTTCCATAACCGTTGCCTGGGGTTCAATAAACTGTCCGAGCACCAGATCCTGTTTAGCCACAAATCCCTGAATGGGGGAATAGACCGATACAAAAGGCACGATTGTTCCCGATTCAACCTGGTCCGGATCGACATTAATCATTCTTAATCGCGCCTTCAGCCCTTCAGTTTTCACGAGAAGACTTTTGTATTCACTCTCAGCATTGATAAAGTCTTTCTGTGCAGTGATCTGTTCTTCAGATAGTGCTTTTTGCCGTTCATAGTTGGATTGCAATGACGTTAGCTGATTAAATGCTTCACCATACTCCTGTTGCAGTAAAATAATCTCATTGCTTTCGAGAGTGAATAGCAGCTGGCCTGTCTTAATGTGATCACCAACCGAAAGGTTGATCTGTTTTACCCTTCCTGGGATCAGGGTACTGATCTTTACCCAACCGGAGGGTGATGCGACTACATACCCATTGGCATGGATCACATTTTCAAACCTCATGGGAATCGGTTCTCCGAGCTTCATCCCGGACGATTCAAATTGCTCCCTGGTAATGACTATTTCCGTAGATTCTGCTGCAGAAGTCCCTGATTCTTCACTGCTTAAATCCCCCGAAGTGTCGTGGTTCCTGTTGCTACAGGAGGGGAAGGAAACAAATGCCAATACGACAACCGCAAGCAGAATATAGTTTACGTTCCGTTTCATATTGTTTCTATTTTGTTTTATGATATATTTCACCAGATCTTTCATTATTACATAGATGTTAACCTGATTCAGAGTGTCAGGTAATTAATCTCAAGCACCACCTCGTTGTATTGATACAGGTTATCCAGGTAGTTCAGTTCGATTTCAACGGCACTATCTATGCTCTGGACAAATTTGAAAAAGTCGATCTCTCCTGCGGCATAGCTTTTCTGTGCCGTCCGGATCAGCTGGTCTGCCAGGTGTTTTCCTGTTTGCTCATAATATTGAATAGACTCTCTGTATTTTTCAAGGCCGGTCATCATTTCAGACACTTTGTTTTCATACACTCGGATATAATTAGCCTGTAGGTTAACTGACGATTCCCAGGCATACCGTTTTGCTCTGACTTTTGCCCTCTGCTCACTGAAAAACAGGGGAATCTCAAGACCTACCTGGAAGCCCTGATAATTTCTTGCACCGGGGTATTTATTGGTCCCGTTGAAGTAACTGAGGGTCATATCGGGCAGAAACCTGTTTTTTTCCACCTTTAATTCAGCATCCTGGAGCAGGATAGCGTGCTGCAGGTAGTGCAATCCGGGATCTGATGCTACATCATCAGATTCAACGACCAGTTCGCTGAGCGGCTCATTGGGAATAGTGAACAGGCTATCGTAATTCATTAATGTTACCAGGTTGGCAAGGGCAATATCGATATCGTACTGAATCTGGCTCTGCATGATCCGGACCTGGTTGTATTTTGACTGGGCATTCAGCATTTCAAGGTAGGCAATTTCACCCTGGTTAAAACTGAACTCAGCAGCAGTGGAAAACCGACGGTAAATGCTGTCAATCAAACAGTATTGTTGCTGTTTATTTTGCAGATAGAGAACAGTATAATAGGCTTTTGAAACGTCCCTGGCAAGCACCCTTTTCCTCTTCTCGAGCTCATCTTTTGCCATATTGAAATCGAGCCTGTTTGCTTTTCGCTGTGCAAAATAAGTGGTTGGAAAATCAAAGCGCTGTTCGGCTCCGAAAACACCGATCGGGTGGTCATTTTCCGCGATGTTATTTTCATCGTAATTGAAATAGAGGGTTGTCTTATCAATAGCAAAGGCAGTTTTTATGAGGGCTTTGCTTTCTTCGGCTTTTGAACGGTATGCTGCCAGTTCACTGTTGTTCCGGTAAGCGATTTCCAGTGCATCAGCAAGGATTAATGTATCCGGCTGGTCCATGGGTTGGGATACTGGTTGTGACTGAACAAATGCAGGGATCAAAAACAGAAGGATCAGGGAGGCAATTTTTCTTCTTTTGAATTTCGGAGGCCAGAGTTGTATGCCGGTAATTTCATCGAAAATACTATACAGCAGGGGCAGTGCCAGCATGGTCAGCAGGGTGGATGTCACAAGACCGCCAATAACCACAGTAGCTAACGGACGTTGTACTTCGGCACCTGCTGAGGTCGAGATAGCCATTGGCAGAAAGCCCATGGCAGCAGCCGTGGCCGTCAGCATAACGGGACGAAGTCGTTCGCGGGTTCCCTTCAGGATCCGTTCACGCATATCGGTAATACCCTGCTTTTTCAATTCCTTCAGGTGTTCAATAAGTACTATCCCGTTCAGTACAGCCACACCAAAAAGAGCAATAAAGCCAACACCCGCCGAGATACTGAAAGGCATGCCTCTTATCCAGAGCAGGGTAACACCACCAACAACAGATAGAGGGACAGCCGAAAAGACCATTCCGGCCTCTTTTAAGGATTTAAAAGCAAAATGAAGGAAAATTAGGATCAACAAAAGGGCAATGGGTACAGCAATTTTCAATCTCCTGGATGCATTGCGAAGGTTTTCAAACTGACCACCATAATCGACAGAATATCCGGCAGGCAGATCGAGGTTCTTATCTAGGATGGCTTCAATATCATTCACCACGGATTCCAGGTCACGATTCCGTACATTCACGCTTACCACGATCCTTCGATGCGTATTATCCCTGGATATTTTTGCCGGACCTGTTGCGTAATCAATATCCGCCAGTTCTCTTAAAGGAACCTGTTTCCCATTTGGCAAGCTTACCTGAAGGTTCCGGATGTGTTCGATGTCGTTGCGGAAATCGGGTTGAAGCCGTGCCACCAGGTCAAACCGTTTCTCGCCCTCAAACACGCTTCCACCCACTGCTCCACCAAATGCCATGGTAAGATACCGGTTCAGTTCCTCGATGGATAGTCCATAATAAGCAACTTTATTGCGCCTGTATTTCACACTCATCTGCGGTAGCCCTTCCGTTTTTTCCAGGATGATATCTGCGGCCCCGGGTACATCGTCAATCAACTGTTTGACTTCAAGGGCTTTATCAGCCAGGGTTTCAAGATCCTCGCCAAAGATCTTTATGGCAAGGTCCGCGCGTACACCGGTTATTAATTCATTGAACCGCATTTCGATCGGTTGAGTAAACTCATAGTCAATACCGGGAATCACAAGCAATGCCTCTTTGAAAAGATTCGTCAGCTCTTCCTTGCTGTCTGCAGTAACCCATTCTTTTTTAGGTTTTAGTTTAATGATCATATCAATCTCCTCCATGGACATCGGATCGGTCGGCACCTCGGCAGCGCCTATTCTGCAGACAATCTGATCTACTTCGGGAAACTGATCGATCAGGATGTTTTCCATTCTGGTGGTCATTTCAACGGTTTTTGAAAGGGAGGTTCCTGTTTTCAGGACAGGTTGTATGACGAAATCACCTTCATCCAGTGTCGGTACGAATTCACCACCCATTCTTGAGAAGATGAAACCCGTAAAAATCAAGGAAGCAATTGCCAGTCCGAAAATCACGCTTTTATGGTCATAAGACCATTTGATTACAGGATCATAAGAGCGGTAAAACAGGTTCATGATAAAACGGGTTACAGCGAATTGTTTCTCTTTTTCAGGCCGGAGGAAAAGGGTAGAGGCAACCGGTAACCAGATAAGTCCAAAAAACATGGCACCCAGCAGGGCAAAACTGAACGACAGAGCCATTGGGCGAAACATTTTTCCCTCAACCCCGCTCAGTGAAAGAACCGGGATGAAAACAATAAGGATGATCACCTGTCCGAAGATGGCTGAATTCATCATTTTGGATGCACCGTTATACGTGATCCGGTCCATGATCGTCTGATGCCCATCACCCGTTGCCCCGGCCAGCTCACTCCGGTTAAGGGTAAGCCGGATGGCAATAAATTCGACGATGATCACTGCCCCGTCGATGATGATACCAAAGTCGAGCGCTCCAAGGCTCATCAGGTTTGCATCGATCCCAAAGATGTACATCATCGAAATGGTAAAGAGAAGGGACAGCGGAATAATCGAAGCGATCACCAGCCCCGAGCGCAGGTTGCCCAGCAGCAGAACCACGATAAAAAAGACGATCAGACATCCGAAGAACAGATTCTCAAACACGGTTAAAGAGGTCTTATGGATCAGTTCGCTCCGTTCTAAGATGGGATTAATATAGATCCCTTCAGGGAGTATGTTTTGCACTTCAGCTACCCGTTTTTTCACCGCATCAATCACCTTGTTCGAATTGGCATCTTTCAGCATCATGATCTGCCCCATGACCTTTTCCCCCTCACCATTGGCCGTGATTGCCCCGAACCGGTTAGCACTTCCAAAACGAACCATGGCAACATCCTTGATCAGTATCGGCACCCCGTTCGTATTGGTGATAACAATATTTTCAAGATCCTCGAGTGATTTTACCAGCCCATCACCCCGGATGAAATAACTCTGGTTTTGTTTTTCAATATAAGCCCCTCCGGCAACACTGTTGTTTTGCTGCATTGCATTGTACACTTCCAACAACGAAATCCCCAATCCCTTGATCCGTTCCGGATTGATGGCTACCTCGTATTGTTTAAGGTACCCTCCCCAGGTATTCACCTCCACAACTCCCGGAATACCGGAAAGCTGGCGTTTCACGATCCAGTCCTGGATGGTTCGGAGCTCCATGATGGAATAGCTGTTTTCATATCCCGGTTTTACATCCAGGATATACTGGTAAATTTCTCCCAGTCCGGTAGTGATCGGTCCCATTTCAGGTGTCCCAAAACCTTCCGGAATATTGGCGGATGCGCTCTTAATTTTTTCTGCAATAAGCTGGCGTGGCAGGTATGTGCCCATCTTATCTTCGAATACAATCGTCACCACCGACAGACCGAATTTAGAGATTGAACGGATCTCTTGAACACCGGGAAGGTTTGACATCTCCAGTTCAATGGGATAGGTGATAAACTGCTCCACATCCTGGGTTGACAGGTTGGTAGAAGTGGTGATAACCTGTACCTGGTTGTTCGTGATATCGGGCACAGCCCCAACAGGGATCTGAAGGATGGCAAACACACCAAATCCGGCTACACTGATTGTAAGCAGGATCGCAATTAGCTTGTTCTTAATACTGAAATTGATGATTCGGTTAAGCATGTTGGGATATTAAATATGAATGATCTGAATCATGAAATTATTTTGAGTGCGAAGATAATGATATCGATGCAATTATGCTTACTGTATTCGCTTGTGTTTAACTGAGAGTGTCCGGTTTTTACAGATAGACTTTTCGGTTTCCCAACCGGTCGGACGGGCTTTAACCGTCAGACCGGGTTCCACGCCACCGCCTGACCCATCCAGGATCTCCGCCCCCGCCAGAATGAAAGAATTCCTGCACGGATGAATTCTGGGGGGAGGGGCATTCTTTCGGGCTGGGACGGGTGACGGATAGGGTTTTTATTATCTCCTATCGGTCAGACGAACTTCAGCCGTAAGACCGTATTCCACGTTACCGGATAGCCAGATGGCGGAAAAATTTAATCATTTTCAAATCGCAAGGTGGCAAAGCTTTATAGCCCCGTCAGGCCTGCCTCGGCAGGCAGGGGCGGCATGTTTTTAGAATGAATTAGAACCACGATAAACCGGTTCAAGTGGGATATTCATTCCGGGGAAATCGTTTCATGAACCGGACCGCACCAGGCAATTATTAGGATTATTATTTTATTTCAGTGAACCTCATCCACAGGCGGCAGTATTTACACCTCCCTAACACCATACCAGCTTTTAATATCATTCCATGCAATGATTTCCGGTTTTTTAAACTTTCGCTGCACATCTTCCAGCCGCTCACCACGGATCTCGATTTCATTCAGGGTTGATGGCTTCATCCCGGATTTGATTGCGTGGATAAATGTGGGTACTTCCCTTTTATAAAATCCCATAATATGTGCAGCCACCATATCGGTTGCCAGTGGATTGGTCCCTGCTATAATCAGATTGGTTTTAACCAGATCTCCCTCAGAAGGTCCGTTTCCCTCCATTGCCGTTGATCCGTCAATTACCACCAATCCCGGGGTACAGGCTTTTACCATATCCAGGATTTCGAAAGCAATGCCTGGGGATCCCTTTTCCGATGCTGTGGTATGTAAGCAGGATCTTACTGAGCAGTAAACACTTCCCGGATAGAGTCCGATCAGGTTTTTCATCCCAAGGGTAACCGTAGCAAGCACATGGGTCTTCATCATGGGAACAGAGCAAAGCAGGTCAATGTCGGTGAGTGATTTATGGACGGTAATTTTATCGAAAACAAATCCATCCGGAACTTCCACTTCCACCAGATCGCCGGAATGAAGGTTGATGAGTGGTATGTTCATTGATTCAGCCATTTGGGTATAACCCAACTGGTCGAAAACATATTGCTGCATGGGGTCCAGCACTTCGGGTTTTGTGGTGTAAAAGGTTTCCGCACCCTCCATATTAAATCCGGGTGAAGCAGCCGAACCCTCTCCAATGGATACCTCCTTCCCGGCATTTTTCATCAGCAAAGCCAATGCCTTAATGACTTCCGGTTTTGTTGTACAGGCTGGATCCGGGCCAACGAGGTTGGGTTTCAGCATGATCCGGTGTTTGTCCCCTGCAACTGCATTTATGCCGCCAAGCAGGTCAATCGCCTGTTCGACTGCATAGCCTGTGTTATCGTTTTTAATTTTTACAACACTAACAACGGGTTTGACATCTTTGAAGCTGCAACCTACTGTCAATGCCAGGGTACCGACAAAACTGGTGACGACGAATTCCCTCCGGGAAATGGTTTTATGTGCCATCTGGATTTATTTCCAACAAGATACAACAATATCTGTGCAAAGTAAATTATACCCCAACCGGTCGGACGGGTTTAAGCCGTCAGACCGGGTTCCACGCTACCGTCTGACCCATTCAGGGTCTGACGGACGTTCGCCGTCAGACTGTATTTAACTTCACCGTCTGATCCCACCTTGGCGGGATGTGACCTATGGGATTATTGCTCATTGGCTTTCCTATTCATCGCCTGGTGTGTTGCGGTCAATGGTCAGATTTCCTATTGAATGATGTTCATAGTTTGACCGTTGTAGTTTACTTTATGTGTGGTTTAGAAACCTGTCAGCCCGGTTTACACGCTACCGTCTGACCCATTCAGGGTCTGACGGATAGGGTACCCGTTATTTCCTGCCGGTCAGACGGACTTTAGCCGTCAGACCGGGTTCCACGTTACCGTCTGGAATATAAGAGAGCAAGTTGGTCAGGCTCACAAGCCGGCCTGGGTCATAAACTTCCTGTCTTCTTCTTTGCACATCAGCTGAATGGTCTGACGCCCGGAGAGGGCAGACATAACGGTCCCCATGAAGGGTGCTGTCCACTGGCCGACCGTCCACAATCCTTCAAGTCCCGGAAGGGCACGTATGGGGTCATCACCACCCATGTTATCCGGTGTGATGTACCATCCGTCGGGTGATCCTTTCCAGTTACCCGTGTAATGCACATAGGTGGCTGGAGTTGGGACATCAATCACTTCCACCTGGGAGGCAAATCCTGGCCAGCGCCTGTCCAGTTGTCGAATCGTATAATCGGCAATCCGTTTCTTCTCCGCTTTGTATTCTTCCTTGTTCTTATAGAGTTCCTCCCAGGGTTCATATTCAGAATCAAACCATACCTCCACTGCAGATTTGCCCTCCGGAGCCATGGATTTATCGAAACAGTGATGGATCATTGCCATCCACCGGTATTCCCGCCCGGCTATGGTGATCGGCTCACCGGTCTCAAAAATGATGCAGTGGGGTTCCTCAGACAGATCCCGGTTCACACCCATCATCACATGCACAATCGGTTTCACAGGGATCCATTTCTCATACATGTCCCTGATCTTCTCACTGATATATTTCCCTTTCAGGATATCATAAATGAGTGTATGTCCGTCACCTGCCCATATCACCTGATCGGCCATGTGCTGTGTGCCATCTTCCATCTCGATACCCATCACCCGGTTATTCTCTATGATCAGGTCTTTAACCCGGCTATTACAATGGATCTCCCCGCCAAGTTGCTTAAACAATTCGGCCATATGATACACTACTTGTTGTGAACCCCCAAGTGGCGCTCCAGCCTCTGTTACTCCGTTTCTTACAAATCCTGCAAGTGCCACCATCGGGAATTGCTTCATGGGCCAGCCGGGAGCATCCACGATAAAACGAATCGCTTCGC
>CAZTES010000110.1:0-10578 GCA_964612275.1 uncultured Rikenellaceae bacterium | reverse complement strand
ACACTGGTCAGCCTGCAGGGACCCGATGTGAACACGGCATGGCAATGGGATGGTTTTTTCAATTACATCCTGCTAAGTCCACAATCCTATTATAAGGAATTCGAAGCCAAAATTCCTGCATTCATTGAAGAGAGAGTCGGTGATGAACTGCGTCAATACAATTCCTGGGCCATTTACAACCTTCAGCCCATCCGGAAAATTCATCTCTATTCGGATTTCATGATGGAGATGGAAGTCAATGGGAATGCCCGGTCGACCTATGCTCTGCTCATTGTGGCTGTTTTTCTCGTGTTGATCGCCTGGATCAATTACATCAACCTGTCTACGGCCAAATCGCTTGAACGGGCTAAAGAAGTCGGGATCAGAAAAATATCCGGTGCTGCCCGGGGTCAGTTGATCCGGCAATTTCTTTCCGAATCGATTTTGATAAACCTCCTGGGGATCATTGTAGCCATAATCCTGATTCAACTCCTGAATCCAGTGTTCATCCAGATTACCGGAAAACCCCTGGATTTTGGCCTGCTCGTTAATCCGGGATTCTGGGGTGTTATGCTTTTGGCCTTCATAACCGGGGCTATTCTTTCCGGTACCTATCCTGCTTTTTTCCTCTCCTCGTTTAAACCGGCAATCATTATCAAAGGTAAATTTGACAAGCAAACCAAAGGGATTATCTTACGCAAAAGCCTGGTTATCTTCCAGTTTATTACGTCGTTGATCCTGATCTCCGGAACCCTGGTGGTTTATAAGCAGATCTCCTTCATGCAGCAGTATGACCTGGGTGTTAATATTGAGGATGTACTTGTTTTGCCGGGTCCGAACATTACCGACTCCACCTATACGGAAACGTTCAATGCATTCAAAGAGGAACTTTTGCGGAATCCCAATATTTCAGAAGTAGCCACTTCAACGGCTGTACCGGGGAGAAAAGCAACCTGGAATGCCGGCGGAATACACCTTTTAAGCCAGGATGTTACTGAGGGTAACCAGTACAGGATCATCGGTATGGACTTCGATTTTGTCGACCTGTATGGATTGACCCTCCTCGAGGGAAGAAATTTTTCACCGGAATATGGCATGAATTCTGAAACCGTTCTGTTTAACGAGAAAGGTATCCGGCTTCTCGGATTTGATGATTACCGGGAAGCACTGGATAAGCAGATATTCTTCTGGGGAGATACCTTCCGGATCGTTGGAATTCTTAAAAATTATCATCAACAGGGATTGAAGGAAGTACAGGATCCGTTGATCTTCCGGTTTTTTGAAAGTGTAACGGCCTACTATTCCATTAAGTTCGTTCCCACAGCGGACATTCAAGCAAACATCTCATTTGTCCGGGAACAATGGGAAATCTTTTTCAGCAAGAATCCATTTGAATACTTTTTCCTTGATGAATATTATCAAGAGCAATATAAGGATGAGTTACAATTCGGTACGGTCTTCGGATCCTTCTCACTCCTTGCCATTATTATTGCCTGTCTCGGACTGTTCGGTCTCTCTTCCTATTCAACTACCCAGCGGACGAAAGAGATTGGTATCCGGAAGGTGCTGGGTGCATCGGTTCCGCAAAGCATTCTTCTGCTGGTTCGATATTTCGTGAACCAGATCCTGATCGCTGTTCCCATCGGATTAGCCATCTCATTCTTCATCATGTCCCGCTGGATCCAGAATTTCCCGTTCAGGATATCCATCGGGTGGTGGTTTTTTGTTCTTCCTGTACTGGTCGTACTGATCATTGCCTTGGTCACGGTCATTGCCCAGGTATTCAAAACCGCCAATGTAAATCCAGCCGAATCATTACGATATGAGTAAACCAATGCAATTGTACCCTCTTATGTATCGAACGTTACTATTCCTGTCAATTATTCTATTCATAATGGCTGATGGCTTTGCTCAGGACAAAAGTTCAAAAAGGGGAATCGCCTATGGTTATCATTCCCCGGAGGATATGGATGCCATCAAGGAAGGTATTTCCTGGTGGTACAACTGGACATCCAAGCCCGATCAGTCACTGGGTGGTGCCTATCCAATTGATGGAGTTGTTTATATACCCATGGTATGGGGAGGCAGTTTCAATGTAGATGAAGTTGTAGCCAACATACCCGATGATGCTGAATATATACTGGGTTTTAACGAACCTAATTTTACAGATCAGGCAAATTTAACTCCTGCTCAGGCAGCTGATTTATGGCCCCAATTAGAGGAAATTGCCGATAGAAAAAATTTGAAAATTGTTGGTCCTGCATTGAATTACTGTGGCAATTGTGTTGATATACCAGGAACAGAAAATGATTCAGACCCGATAGAATGGCTCGATGCCTTTTTTACAGAGTGTCCTGGTTGCCAGGTGGATTACATCGCCGTTCATTGGTATGACTATGGATTGGAATGGTACATCAGTAGATTCAAAAAATATAATAAACCAATCTGGGTAACGGAGCTTGCCCTCTGGCATAATCAGAATCACACTGTTGCAGAACAAAAGAAATACCTGGCAGAGGCAGTTCAACTGATGGAAAAAGACGATACGGTTTTCCGGTATGCATGGTTTACCGGAAGATCGGGAGGGCCAAATATAAACCTGTTTGAAAGCGAACCAGGAGAACTTTCAGCGTTAGGGAAATATTACATCTCATTGCCTACCAGTGGTGATGACAATTTCCCTCCTATCGCAGATGCAGGCAGTGATAAACAAATCCGATTGCCCGCCAACAGCACAACCTTACATGGGGAATCCAGTGAGGATATCGATGGAACAATCATATCTTATGAGTGGAAAAAAGTTATTGGGGACAGTGCCATCATTCAGAGCCCAATTGCTTCTTCTACAGAGATAACAAATCTATCCGAAGGAACTTATCTGTTTCGTTTAACAGTAACGGATAATGATGGTGCAGTTGACAGTTGCGAGGTAGTCGTTGAAGTTACCGATTTGGGGGAACTGAATGTTAATCTTGCATTAAACAAACCGGCTGAAGCCTCCTCCTATCAGGATACCGGTGGTGAGTACTCCCCGGGCCTTGCCAATGATGGGAATATGGATACCCGATGGGCAAGTGACTGGAATGATGACGAATGGATTACCATTAATCTACAAGCAGCATACAAAATATCAAAAGTTATCCTGGAATGGGAAACAGCCTATGGAAATGCATACAAAATTCAGCTTAGTGATGATCCTGCCTTTATAGACTTTGAAACGATCGCAATGGTAAATGCCGGTAACGGTCAAACCGATGAAGTGACCACGGATAGTACCGTTTCAGGACAGTACCTGAGAATGCAAGGAATTAGCAGGGGGACTGAATGGGGTTATTCTTTGTGGGAATTTGAAGCATATGGTACTGATGCAGATGGTGAAGGGCCAACAACAACGGAAGAGATAGAAAAGTTGCATTCAATGTCCATATATCCCAATCCGGCAAATAATGTCATTCAGGTAAAATTCCCGGAACCATTTTCCGGAAGACTGGAAATCAAGAGCATTACCGGAAACCTTGTGAAAAGTAAAACAATACATGGTCGTGCGTTCATACAACTTGTTATAAGTGATCTCATAAAAGGTGTTTACGTTTTATCAACGGATAATAAGAAATTTAAACCCATTTTACTTATCGTTCAATAAACCAGTTATAAGAATAATTTGCAGAAAACAATCATCTTAATCTATTCTTACCGCTATGGAACAGAAACCTCAACATGAAACCAATACCACCTTACAGGAGCGGCCCCGATTCCTGAAGATCCTCTGCATCATTTCGTTTATCGGCAGTGGTTTATTCTCCCTGACTACCCTGGTGATCATATTGTTTTACCAGCTCCAGCGAGCAGAAATAATGGTCATCTATATCCCCCATGACCTGGGGCAAACAGCCATGCTTTTTCTGCCAACCTTCTTGTTAACCCTGGCTGGGAGCATCATACTGTGGAAAATGAAACGATGGGGATTTTATCTCTACCTGACCGGTGCCCTGTTCCGGATCCTGTTTTTTATTATGCTCTGGATTGGTGATTATGACTTTGTGGCGGGCATCCCCTTGGCTCTAGTACAACTTGCGATGATCGTTCTTTTTAGCCTCAACCTGAAATATTTAAAAGCAAAGGCTAAAATCAAACCTGCTGCTTACTAAACCCGATCCTGTTTCTCTATTTACAAAATAAATCCAAGAACCAGGTAAAGCAGTCCTGTTCCAGCTCCGGCGATCAGGGCATAGGGCAGCTGTGTTTTCACATGATCGATGTGGTCACTGGCAGAAGCCATGGAGGAGATGATGGTTGTATCGGAAATGGGTGAACAGTGATCCCCGAAAACACCTCCACCCAGGGCAGCAGCAATCGCCAGGTGAACATTCGCATCCAGGGATTGTGCCATGGGTACAGCAATGGAGATCATGATGGCAAACGTACCCCAGGATGTCCCGGTTGAAAAGGCAATGAAACAGCTTGCCAGGAAAATAAGAAAGGGCACCAGCTTTGGTGAAAGCCAGGCTCTGGTGATCTCCGCAACGTATTCTCCCGTACCCAGTTCCCTACACAATCCGCTGATGGCAAATGCAAGCACCATCAGCAAGGCAAGGGAGACCATACCCGACATGCCTTTTAATGCAAGATCAATCAACTCCTTGCCCGGAAGTAATTTCTGGATCACGTACATTACCGTTGCCACCAATACGGCAGTAATCACGGAATAGAGAACCGATGCCGAACCCGAACCATTGCCGATCGCCTCAAAAACATTGCTCCAAAAGGATTGATTTGCCGAATCTTCAATCCCACTCCAACCCGTATAGATTAACATCAATGGCATCATCAGGACCATGGTAACGATCGGGACAATCATATTCATGGCTCGTGGTCTCGCGCCTTCCCTGGTCTCCAGGAAGGTGATGTCCGACGAAACCATCGGTCTGGCATTATCAGCCAGCACTTTACCTTCCTCTTTCGCCCGTCGTTCTGCTTTCTTCATCGGTCCAAAATCCTTTCTGCTAAGAACCAGATAAAATACCAGGACAACAGCCAGCATGGGATAGAAATTAAAGGGGAATGCCCTGAACAGGGTGGCAAAGGGTTTGTCGAAACCCTGCACGACCAGCAGGCTCATGATGAATGCACCCCAGGCATTGAATGGGACAAGGATGCTGGAGGGTGCAGAGGTGGAATCGGCAAGGTATGCCAGTTTTTCACGTGAGATTTTCAGCCTGTCGAATATGGGCCGGTAGAGCGTTCCGACAGTCAGCGCTGAGATGTTGGATTCAACAAAGATCAATAGTCCCGTTAGGGCAGCAAGAAATTGAACAACCAGCCTGTTTCTACCTTCTCCCTTCCTTTCCATGTTTTTCAGCAGGGTATCTATCCTCCGTATAAAACCCTCCACGCCACCGGATCGCTGAATATAGGCAATCAGAATCCCAATGACCAATGTGAAGATTATGGTCCGAGTATTGTTATCCTCCTTGAACACATCCACCAGTCCCTGTATGGTGTCGAATGTGCCGGTTAAGAGATTCCCTTTGTTGATAATGACCCAACCCAACCAGATCCCGAAAATCAATGAAACGAAAACCTGCCGTGTCCTGATGGCCAGAACAATGGCCGCAACAGGCGGAATGAGAGACCAGAATCCGTAATCTTGCATAATCCAAAGGTATATTTTCTTTAATTCTCCTACAAATTCTGTATTTAGTGCCCCGAATAAGATCCTTTGCTGTAATGCAGTCATAGGAGATTATAAATCACTGAATTAAAGAATATCGTTATGTGGTTTTCGGTTACGATGCCCGTTTAGAAAGTCGTAGTTCGGTTACGTGAAAACTCATTGAAAAGGCAGAGCAGTACTAAAGATTTCTTAATCCCGAAATCAAATAAATTCTAATGTTACCTGGTATTGCTACATTTACTATATTTAATCCAAATCTTTCTTGTATAACCATGAGAGTAAACCAATGGTTTTTATTGTTTTTTCTTTTTGCGTCCGGGTTTGTTGCCACACAATGCAATGTAAATAGTTCTGATAAAGACCCCGAAAAGAAAGTTAGATTCCGGATTGTCACTGATACTTTAACAAACAAAAATCATCCTTATTACATAGATACATCAATGTATCCAAATGAAAGGATGTCTTTACCGATTGGAATCTTTGATTCGGGTACCGGCGGTCTTGCTGTACTGAACTCGATCTTTGAGCTCGATGCATTCAACAACTCGACCCATGAACCGGGGAGTGACGGAATCCCTGATTTCATTTCCGAACGATTCATTTACCTTGCCGATGAAGCAAACATGCCGTATGGATGAACAAACGCTGAACCTTCTGTTCAATGACACTGTGTCAAAATTCCCTTAAAAAATAAAGAAACATAATCCATCGATATGAAATCTATAAAAAAATTACCGCTCCTCCCTGGGATCCTGATCTTCCTTTCATTGACCCTTACCGGTTGTTACGAGGATTTCATTAACATTTACATGGAATTCACTCCGGGTGTATATAACCTGTCTAAAACAGAGGTCGCATTTTACCAGTTCCTGTCAGCCGGAAAACCGCCGAAAGGGATAAGCCGGTTCCCTGACGGAGGAACGCATGATGTGCTCTTCAAAAACGTTACACTTTACCGCTACAACCTCGAAACGGGAAAATTGAATACCGTCTTCCGGTTTGGGAATATTCCCTCGAATGCTGGTTCCTGGAGGGAAAAGATATTCTGGCAGCAGAATAAGATTGCATTCTCCCTTTCTCCCCTCAGTGGCTGGAAGTGGATGATCGAACATACATCCAATCCCCAGTATGCTTCGCTTTATGAGAAGTACAACGGCATACTCATCTACAACATGAAAACGGATAGCACAACGCATATTCCAGGCAATGGATTTGAACCCGCACTTTCACCCGGTGAAAGCCAGGTGGCTTATTTGAAGATGGACTCAACAAAGATCGAATTGTGGAACATGGATCTGGACTCCGGAAAGGATCAACCGGTTATTGTACTGTCCACGGCAGATGAATATCCACCCAGCCTCTACTGGAAGGATGAGGAAACGATTTGGATTATTGCCGGTAAAGAGTGCAAGCTGCTCAATGTGACATCGGGTGAATTTACCGGGTCACAGGAAAAGTTGGAAATTGACCTGAGGAAAGTTAAGCAGGGAAAAATCCAAGAACTTACTGAATCGGTTTTGTTCCATGAATGGGGATTGGATCTGTCGGATGTCTGGCCCAGGAAGAGGAAGGAGTATGTCCGGGACATTGTCCGTTTGCACGGAAACCTCAATTACCGGAAAGCCATCCTGCAGGAGATCGGGGATGACCTGGAGGTAAACGATATCAAAAAAATCCTGGATCAGATGACCGATTACCAGAACAGTCTGGAAGGAGTGGATAAGATGAACTATGAGATCTTTTCAGAGGAGACGAAAGATTTGTTGAGGAAGCTGTTGGAGGAAAAGACCTAATATTTTATAACCGATCAAATGGATTAATAAAATTGTTACATTCCGTAGCCCGGAAGTTCACGTCCGGGTTGTCAGGCAGGCCAGGGAACAACCGCCACCTGTCCCTCCATGGGGGATCCATCGGCCTTTCGTGTAATCAGGTGAAGTTCCAGTTTTGCAAGCTGTTCAACCTCCATGTGTGGCGAGGATTTTGGTGCTTGTACTGCTTGTTCATTGCTCATATCCAATGATTTTAAATACTATTTATCGCTTCAATAAAAGTATATCAATTTAGCATAGGAATCAAATCATAGATTTTACTCGTCAGACGAACCTGAGTCGTCTGACGAGGTAAAGAAGAGATGGACTGAGATCCCCTAATTTTTAAAATATTTTCAATGCCTTTTCCGAAGGCCCGAAGGGATCCCTTTGGGAGAATACCTACGGCAAAATACCCCAAATAACTAAAATATCAATAAGGTTTTATATTTTTGATATACATTGAGTTAAAAGGATTATTTAAAGCTGTTTTTTAATTTGAGCTACTTAAGGTATTTTAAATTTCAGGCATTTACTAATTCAAGGCACTTAAGGCATTATCATCATCTATCCCCTGTTCAAACACCAATTATTTAGGAAACGACAAAGTGACTGTTGTTCCTTTCTGAACCGCTGAACTGATTCTTATGGTTCCTCCATGCAGTTGTAGGATTCTGCGACACAGGCTTAAACCGATGCCCGATCCCCTCTCCTTGGTTGTGCAGAATGGAATAAAAATGCTATCCCTAACGTCATCCGGAATTCCTTTACCATTATCCCTGACACAAATATCCACCGAGTTTTTTGTTGGTTTGACAGACAGGGTAATGATTCCATCAGGTGTTTCAGTCAGGGCATCGATTGCATTCTGAATCAGGTTGATCAATACCTGCTCGATCATCTTTCGGTCCAGCTTTAATTGAATTTCCCGGCCGGGCAGCTGACAGACTATCCTTGTTTTTTGGTTTTTAACCAGTTGTGAACACATGGAACAGGTATCCTCGAGCAGGAGCTTTACTGAAACATTTTCCAATTTTGGTTCGGGCAAACGGATAAAATTCTTGTATTGCTGTATAAAATCCAATATTCCATCACCCCGTTGTTCTATCAATTCAGCACTTCTGAGAATATCCTTGACCAGGTTTGCATTGGTATCATCTTTCCTGTCCATGGCGGATGAAAAAGAGGAAATCCGGTTTTTTATAGTTGTTCCAAGCGTGGTTATGGGGGTCACCGAGTTTGAAACCTCATGGACCAATACCCGGATCAATTTTTGCCATGATTCGATCTCCTGTTCTTCCAACTCAGCCCGAATATCCTGAAAGGAGACCAGATTCAATCTGCTTTTTCCAAGAAGCAACTCAGTGGATCTGAACAGGATATTTTGCATTTCCCCCCAGGAGTTTTCCATACGAATGGTTGCCTTGTTACCCGGTTTAATGGCAGCAATTTTGGTTTGTAATCCCGGTTTTACCTTGTTCAGTTCATTTACATGTTTGAGATCTGTCAGGCCGAGCTGGGATAATCCGGCTTTATTGATTACCTCGATATCACCCTCACTGTTCCACACCAGGATCCCAACGTTCAGGTGGTTCACCACCTTTTCAAAGCGGATCGTTGCATACTGTTTTTCCAATCGCATTCTACCGATCTCTTCATTCAGTTGTTTAAAACTGGAATGCAATCCCCGGAAGGTTTTTTCAACTTTTTCTTTCAATGATATAACACTGGTTTCTTCTTCACCAATCAGCAAGAGAAACCGCGCTAGGTTGCGGTTGGTGGTATTTACATAATGAATCAGCAGCAACATCTGCACGATAATCAGAATACCAAGAAAAACCATGGAAAAGAACCGATGCTTTGTAACCAGCAGGTAGAAAAACCCGAAGTTTGTCAAACCAAACAGGATCACCCTGACCAACACATTGATGTAAAAACTGTTAAAGGCCATATTTTTTTATTTTATGATAGAGTGTGGTTCGTGAAATTCCCAGTTCATCCGCTGTTATTGAATATTTCCCACGGTTTTTTATCAAAGCCTTTTCGATGGTTGTTCGCTCAACCTGCTCCAGGCTGAGGCTTGTTGTATCCCAACTATGGCTGGTTCGAAGATTGAAATCGTGGGAAGTAAGGACCTCATGTTCACAGAGAATCACGGCATTTTCAATGGTGTGCTGCAGTTCCCTGACGTTCCCTGGCCAGGGGTAATGCTGAAATTTCTCCAGGGCTTTTTGGTCAATCCTCATGGCCGTTTTCTGATATTTTGCAATGAATTTTCCAAGGAAATATTCAGTAAGCAGCACGATGTCATTCTCCCGATGCCTAAGCGGGGGTATGTCTATCTTTACCGTATTAATCCGGTACAGCAGGTCCTCTCTGAACAGGTGTTCTTCCTTGAGTTTCATTAAATCATTATTTGTTGCCGAAATCAACCGGATATCGATGGGTATATTCTCATTGGAACCCAGCCGGTTTACTTCCCTGTTTTGAAGGACTGTAAGGATTTTTGACTGCAGGGACAGTGGCAGGTTCCCAATCTCATCCAGAAAAAGGGTCCCTCCACAAGCCTTTTCGAACCGTCCGGGCCGGTCGCTCTTTGCATCGGTGAAAGCCCCTTTCACATGTCCAAACAGTTCGCTTTCAAATAGCGTTGAACTCAGGGAAGCAAGATCAACACGAACAAACGGTTCATCAGCACGGCCTGACTGCCGATGGATCTCCCGGGCTACCAGGTCCTTCCCCGTGCCGTTTTCTCCCTGGATCAGTACATTGGCGTCCGTTCCTGCAACCTTGGCAATTATCCTGAATATTTCTTTCACCGGTTTTGATTCACCAATAAACACAGGGTAAAATGCATTCAGATCTTCTTTTAATGCCTGGTTCGTATGTTTTAATTTTTTCAGTTTCTTCTTCGATTGCTGAAGCTGGTAAGCCGTTTTCAGGGTGGTTATCAGTTTTTCGCTGTTCCAGGGTTTCTGAATGAAATCCACGGCGCCGATTTTCATGGCTTTGACAGCCAGGTCCACATCGCCATACGCGGTTATCATGATTACGGCAGCTTCAGGGTCCTTTTTCAAAATCTTGCGCAACCAGAAAATCCCTTCATTCCCGGAT
>CAZTES010000109.1:0-10729 GCA_964612275.1 uncultured Rikenellaceae bacterium | reverse complement strand
TTATAGAACATATAAAGGCATTGCCTTTATACTTCTTGTATGGGAAAAAGCTGTTTGGTTTACTCCTTTAAATTTACATTTATTATACAATAAATCCAAGGCAATTGTTATATTTTGAAGGAAAGCATGGCTTATGCTGATCTGGCTCTCTGTCAGCTTATTTTTATGACAAGGCTGGAATACAAAACCAATTAACTGGTTATTAATCGTTTGTGATCGTTTATATTCGTTTGTGACCGTTTATACACGATAATTTGTATATTTAAGGAAACAATCAAACCCGATGCGAACCTGTCTCGACTGTGGTCAACCGATCAAAGGGAGATCTGACAAAAAATTCTGTTCTGATCTTTGCAGGAACAATTACCACAACCGGATGAACCAGGGTAATGAGAAGTTTGTCCGGAATGTTCAGAATATTTTGAGAAGGAACAGGCGGATCCTGAGCGCGCTGATTGTGGAAGAGTTCGAAAAAGTCCACCGGGATGAGCTTATTGTCCGGGGCTTTAATTTCACCTTCCACACACACTCCTTTACAACAAAAAAGGGAAAAACCTGTTTTTTCTGTTTTGACCAGGGATATGTCGATCTTGGAAATGAATACATCAGGCTGGTTTTTAATGATGACTCATTTGGATTTGAAGCGTTACGGTAATTCTTCGGTTTGCTTTTTCAATCCACCGGTTCAGATTTTTCCCGGTTAATTTTGCTTTAATTTTCGGAATACTCAGATTGGTTGGTTTTTTGGAGCAGCATGCGGTAGGTTCAATGTTTTTTTTGATTACCTTTATTTCCTTAACCGATACAGTCAACCCATAATCAATAACCAAAAACAATTAACCATGATCAGGAAATGCTTATCCGCAGGTTTCTTTGTTCTACTTGCGATGATTCTTCTCTCGTGCCAGCGGGAAAAAACGTCTGGCAGTGATGAACTTACCATTGATTTTGAAAAATACCAGCTGGATAACGGACTGGATGTTGTTCTGCATACTGACAAGTCGGATCCAATTGTATCTCTTGCCATTCTCTATCATGTGGGATCTAACCGCGAGGTGCTTGGAAGAACCGGATTTGCTCATCTTTTTGAGCACATGATGTTTCAGGCATCGGAAAATGTCGGCCAGGACCAGTTTTTCAGAAAGATCCAAAATGCCGGGGGAATGCTTAACGGAGGCACCTCCAATGATCAAACCGTGTATTTTGAAGTCGTCCCCAAGAATGCGCTGGAAATGATCCTCTGGCTTGAGTCAGACCGGATGGGGTATATGATTAATACAGTGACAAATTCTGCCTTTGCGAACCAGCAGAATGTGGTTCAGAACGAGAAACGTCAGATGGTCGATAACCGTCCATACGGCCATACCAGTTATATTATTGATAAGAACCTCTATCCCGAAGGTCATCCCTATAGCTGGCAGGTCATCGGAGAAATGGAAGATCTGTTTAATGCAACCATAGAGAATGTGAAGGAGTTTCATTCAAAATTTTACGTGCCGAATAATGCCACACTGGTGCTGGCCGGTGATTTTCAGACGGACGAAGCAAAGGAGCTGATTGAGAAATATTTCGGTGAGATCCCGGCAGGAGGCAATGTGGAAGATATGGGGCCGATGCCGGTAACCATCAATGAAACAAAAAAGCTGTACCACGAGGATAATTTTGCCCGTGCAGCCCAGTTCAGGATGGTATGGCCAACCGTTGAACAATACCACAAAGATGCGTATGCCCTTGATTTCCTGGGAGAACTTCTCTCTTCGGGAAAGAAGGCTCCCATGTACAAAGTATTGGTGAAAGAGAAAGACTTAACATCCAGAACATCTGCCTATCACAGGTCACAGGAACTGGCCGGGAAATTCTATATCAACATTACGGCAAACAGCGGTAAAAGCCTTGCGGAAATCGAAGATGCAATTTTCGAGTCGTTTGAACGATTTGAGCAGGAAGGGATCACGGAAACCGACCTGGACAGAATAAAAGCCGGTCTCGAAACCAATTTCTACAATGGGATCAGCAGTGTCCTCGGAAAATCATTTCAGCTCGCCATGTATAATGAATTTGCCGATGATCCCTCCTTTATTGAGGAGGATATTGAAAACATCAAGGCAGTTACCCTTGACGATGTCATGCGGGTTTATGAAACCTACATCAAGGGAACGCCCTATATTGCCACCAGTTTTGTTCCGAAGGGACAACTGGACATGGTGGCTGAAGGATCCGTTAAAGCCCAGGTGGTGGAGGAGGAGATCGCCGAAGCAACTGAGGTTGTGCTGGGTGAAATAGAAGAAGAGGAAATTGTTAAAACTCCTTCTTCATTCGATCGTTCCGTTGAACCGCCGCTCGGACCGATCCCGGAGCTTACCCTCCCTGAAATCTGGCAGGGTAACCTGGAGAATGGCATGAAAGTGTATGGCATTGCCTATTCCGAATTACCGCTTGTTCAGTTCACGATCAATATCCGGTGCGGGCAATATGTCGATGATATCGAAAAGGTAGGAGTGGCAAACCTGGTCACCGACCTCATGATGGAAGGGACTGCCGGCAAAACTCCGGAAGAACTGGAAGAGGCGATCGACCTGCTGGGCGCTCGTATCAATATGTATACCGGAAGAGAATCCATTACCATTTCGGCTAATACACTGGCCCGGAATTATGATAAAGTACTCGACCTTATAGAGGAGATCCTCCTTGAACCGCGATGGGATGAAGAGGAGTTTGCCCTTGCCAAAACACGTACCATCAATATCCTGAAGCAACGGAAAGCAGACCCCAATTATATCTCAGGACAGGTGTATAATAAACTCCTATATGGAGATGAACACATTTTTTCATTCAATACCATGGGTACTGAAGAATCGGTTGAAAGCATCACAATTGATGATTTGAAAAAATACTACGACCAGTACTTTTCGCCTTCTTTAGCTAAATTCAACATCGTTGGAAATATCGGTCAGGAAACGGTCATGCACTCTCTAACCGAAATGAACGATAATTGGCTTGCCAAAGAGGTGACTTTCCCTGACTATACCTTGCCGGAACCACTGGAAGGATCAACCCTCTATTTTGTCGATGTTCCGGGTGCCAAACAATCGGTGATCCGCATCGGATACCTTGCCATGGCTCGGACAGATGATGATTACTTCCCTGCAACCGTCATGAACTACAAACTGGGAGGTTCCTTTAACGGTGTGGTGAATTTAATCCTGCGCGAGGAGAAAGGGTACACCTATGGAGCCAGAACATCATTCTCAGGGACCACCATACCCGGATCATTCACTGCATCCTCCAGCGTGCGATCAAGTGCAACACTGGAATCCGTCCAAATATTCAAGACGGCTATGGAAGAGTATTGTCAGGGCGTCGCGGATGAAGATCTTGAATTTACAAAAAACGCCCTCATCAAATCCTATGCCCTGGATTTTGAAACCATTGGATCGCTCCTGAATATGCTGAATACCATGAGTACCTATGGTCTTCCTGCGGATTATATCAAGAATGAAGAGGAGATTATACGGAACATGACCCTGGAAGAACACATGGCACTGGCGCAGAAATACATCAATCCCGATAGGATGTTCTACCTGATTGTAGGAGACGCGGCAACACAGATGGAACCACTGAAAGAGATCGGATACGGTGATCCTGTGCTGCTTGAGTATTAATATTCATGCTGATGGGCCAGGAACATTCTGATTGAATCATAAAATCCCCCGTTGAAGAAAAAACTGACTTCCGGGGGATTTTTTCTGATCATAAAAGTTTGAATTGAATGCCATGAAAAGGATAAAAAAGATGAGTGCCTGGATCGTATTTCTGCTACTCGTGACCACTGCAGGAAATGGCTTTTCCCAGGACGTGCGAATCCGGGAAGCGGGAATCCGGATTGGCAGGATGGAAACGGGAAAATGGAATGCAATAACCGATGTCCACGGTGTCAGGGTAGGACACAAAACATTGATCAAAGGGGATAGTGTTCGTACGGGTGTTACGGTTATAATACCCTGCCCGGAGAACATTTACCAGCATAAAGTTCCCGCAGCAATCTACATTGCAAACGGGCATGGCAAGCTGACCGGCATCAGTCAGGTAAAGGAGCTGGGCAACATTGAAACGCCGGTTGCTCTGACCAATACATTGAGTGTCCAGGCTGTTGCGGATGCCCTGATTACCTGTACACTGGAGCAGGAAGAAAACAGGAATGTTCAATCGGTCAATCCGGTGGTTGGAGAAACCAATGACGGATTCCTTAATGACATACGGGGACGACATGTTACCCGCGAGGATGTGTTTGAGGCGATCAACAATACAACGGACGGAGAGGTTCTGGAAGGTAACGTCGGTGCAGGAACCGGTACCATCTGCTTTGGATTCAAAGGGGGCATCGGCACCTCTTCACGAAAGCTGCCGGATCGGTATGGCAGTTATACCGTAGGCGTTTTGGTTCAAACCAATTTCGGAGGAAGGCTTCAGATTTCGGGTGTGGACATTACCCGTGAACTGGAGAATTACAACCCGTCTGCTTCCCTGACGGATCGGGTTGATGGATCATGCATGATCGTGGTTGCCACCGATGCTCCTCTCGATTCACGTAACCTGGAACGGCTTGCAAAACGGGCAATGCTCGGCATGGGCAGAACGGGTGGTATCTCATCCAATGGGAGTGGCGACTATGTTATTGCCTTTTCTACATCAGAAAAAAATAGGATACCCCACCGCTCCGATTCGGCTGTTGTTACTGTTGAACAACTTCTGAATCAAAATATTACTCCCCTTTTTTCCGCCGTGATTGAAGCCACCGAAGAGGCCATCCTTAACTCCCTTTTTGCAGCGGAAACGATGGTTGGGCAGAAAGGACGGAAGATCATAGCATTACCCGTTGATAAAGTGATTGAGATCCTGAAAGAGCAAAACCGGATGCATTAAAACAGATCCATGACGAAGAGAAAAAAAACAATTGGAATTCTGGGCGGCATGGGACCGGAAGCCACCGTAAGGCTGTTTCATCTGATCGTTCGCAATACCAAAGCAACAAAAGATGCCGATCATATACCCATTCTTATTGTGAATGATCCGAAAATACCTGACCGGTCAGCATTCATTCATGGCGAGGGTGAATCCCCCCTGCCTGCCCTGGAAAGAGGATTGATCAAACTGGAAAAAATGGGAGCAGATTTTATCGCCATTCCCTGCAATACAGTACATGCCTTCCTGGATCAAGTCAAAAATAGCATTTCCGTTCCGGTGTTGAACATGATTGCAGAAACCGCAGATTACGCTTTGAAGGAAGTCGAAGGATTGCGTAAATTCGGATTGCTTGCTACCACCGGAACCTATACAACCAACATTTACACAGCCGGTTTTAAACGAAACGGACTGGAAATAATCATTCCTGATTTGGTTTTCAGGGAAAAAACCATGGATGCCATTTATGGTAAAAGAGGCATCAAAGCAGGGTATAAAGAGGAACCCCTGGCAACGCTAATGGAGATAATGGAACACCTGACGCGGAAAGGAATGGAGGCTGTCGTCTCCGGCTGTACTGAGATATCCCTGGTTCTTAACCAGGAGCTGATGCATTTGCCCCTTCTCGATCCGGTATCTATCCTTGCCCGGAAATGCATCGCTGTTGCAGGATATGAATTAAAATGGGAGGAGATAGTAAATCGTTGACTGCTGCAACGTAATAAAAAAAGTTTATTCCTATACATAACCATTTCAGGTTTCTGAAGTATTCAATAACAGAAGCCGGGATTTTCGGACCATTATGACCGACGAACAAATCATGATAGAGGTTAAAGGGGGAAATCTGGACTTGGCCTCCCAGATCTATGATCAATACAGTAAATTGATCTATAATTACTTTCTGAGGCTGAGCTTCAACAGGGAGATTAGCCAGGATCTGATGCAAACCGTGTTTTTCAGGATGATAAAATACCGGAGGAGTTACAAACCGAAAAACCGATTCAGATCCTGGATATTCCAGATAGCCCGTAATGTTTTCGCCGATCACCTGAAAAGCAATGAAGCTGCCCGATCCAATTTTGTCGATCTTGAAAAGATAAATGCTTCAATCGACTCCGAAATGGATGATCAGGAAAAGGCGGAAAAGATCAAAATCCTGCAGAACGCCCTCACAATGATTCCGCACGGTTACCGCGATATTTTAATCCTGAAAGGCTATCAGCAGCTGAAAAACAAAGAGATAGCAGAACTGTTGAATTGTTCTGAAAATACTGTCAAAGGAAAGGTTCACCGCGCGGTATTGAGTCTGCGCAAAGCCTTTTTTACACTTGAAAAAGAATGAACGATGAACTGCAAAGATGTTGTGCATAACCTGGAAGCCTATTTCTCTGAGACGCTTCCGGAAGAAAAGAGAAAAGCAATGGATGATCATTTTTCCTCCTGCCCGGATTGCCGCAGGAAGCTCGAAGAATCAAACCAACTGGAAGAATTCATTGCTCAGATACCCTTTGAAGATCCCGATGAAAACCTGAAGAATGAATTCCTGGAATTCATTGATAGTGAACGGAAACGGATCATGTTAGTGGGGTCGGAGAGAACATATTTCGGATGGAGGCGTGTTCTGCCGATTGCTGCTGCCGCTTCAATCCTCTTTTTTGTGCTGGGCTATTTCGG
This sequence comes from uncultured Rikenellaceae bacterium, assembly GCA_964612275.1. Lineage (GTDB taxonomy): Bacteria > Bacteroidota > Bacteroidia > Bacteroidales > VadinHA17. The sequence goes on along the minus strand of CAZTES010000109.1, from coordinate 4,093 downwards.
CGGACAACTGCTCTCAAAACCCGGAATAGAGGAGGAGCAGATCATTGCACTGCAGAATGAAGTCAGGGAGACGAAGAATATGATGATCCTCAGCATGCTCAAACAGTCTTCCGCTAGCAAACGAATCATGGCGGTCAATATTTCCGAAGAGCTGGACCGCCTGGAACCGGAACTGAGAGAAGCCCTGTTCCTCTCCCTTAACGGGGATAAAAGCGAAAACGTGAGACTCGCAGCTCTGGAAGCACTTTCCCGGTTTGCCGGAGTCCCGGAAATCAGGGAAGAACTGGTGAAATCATTCAGCCTGCAAACGGATCCCATCATCCAGATCTCCATGATCAACATGATGGTTAACCTGAATGAGAAAACATCCGTACCGGTACTGGAGAAACTGGTAGCCGATGAAAACACCTATGAACCCGTAAAAAACCAGGCAAGACAAGGACTGAAACTCCTCCTATAATATATTAACAGGAAAAAAAACAGAATCATGAAAACAATCAGAAATTTTGTGTGCATTCTATTCCTGGTTTCATCATTGAACATGATGGCCCAGGAATATTCACAGGAACTTGCGGGAGGAAGTGACCTGACCGTAAAGTTTGAAAACGTGGTAGCCGATCTTATTTTTGAAGGGCAAACCGGAAACAAACTGATCATAGAGGCAACCGGCTTGAAACCGCCACCGGAAAAAGCAGCGGGACTGAAAGCACTCAAGGAAACCGGACTGGATAATACCGGACTGGCACTCAACATCGCTGAATATGACCAGGTGGTTATTATCTCAGGTGGGTCAAGCGACCAGGATCTGGCTTATAAAATCAGCCTTCCTGAAAAGGTAAACCTGGTAATAACCAATACCTGGATCTTTCAAGAAAAAAACCTGGAAATTCATAAGATGAAAGGGGAGATCGAGGTGACCAGACAGTTCGGTAAGGTGGGCCTCTTCGATGTTACCGGACCGGTGGTAGCTAATGTGAATAACGGGGAACTGAATGTCACCTTTTCAGAAGTGAACCAGGAAAGCCCTATGTCGCTGATCAGCAGAAAGAGTGATGTCGATATCACCCTGCCGGCTAACGCTAAGGCAACGTTTAACCTGGCGGCAGGTAACGGGGAGATCTATACTGATCTCGATCTTGAAAAAGTAGTCGAAAAGAAAGAAGAAATCACTGTGGGTGATTTGAAAGTCTATTCCCCGTCTGAAGGCAAGTTTATTAATCCAAAGGTAGAGGTCGATCCCAATGTGCTGCTACCACGATACAATTATGCCTATCGGTTTAACAAAGGAGATATCTATATCGATACGCTAAATATATATCACGCTCCAGGCCATTTCTACGTGGAGAATGTGCCCTATTCCGGCTGGTTCGGTGATTATGACTACAAAGATTATGACTACAAAGGAACCCTGAATGGAGGCGGTGTTGAAATTACTATCCGTACACAAAACGGGAACCTCTACCTGAGGAAAGCGAAGCGATAAAGGAATGAAAAAATGCAAAGAACAACTGATGAAAATTTTACTTCCGTTAAGATTCTTTAACATTTTTTAAACAGCATCATCATTTTTTTTTCATTTCTTGTAACAGTTTCCCTTTTTAAGCGTCTTTATACATAGAGACGAATAACACGAAACAGGTTTATCAAACTATTTCGGGAGAAGGTACCAGCCCTCTTCCCAAAAAATTGAAAAAGATGGAAAGTCTGAATACATTAATACAAAATCAGGAGAGCCACCTGAATGAACTTGAAAACCTGAAGCGTTCGTTGAAATCCGGCTCTCCTTTCAACGGAACGGAAAAGATGGATGAAAAATCGGAAGAGATACAAGCCACACTGCAGCAGATCGATCAGGAGATCGAAAACATCTACCGGGAAATTTCTATCCTGAAGATCAGAAGATTAATGAATGCCTGATTTACCCTGCTGATCCTATTAATATGCTCAAGACCCGGAGAAACCTCCGGGTTTTTTATTTTCCATCATTTGAAAAATATCTTTATCAGTTTAAATTTTACTAAACCAAAGAAACTTGCTAATTTTGAGAAAAAGAATATCCATGACACAAATTAGCTTAGAAGAAAGCAGGATTGAGCTGGTTGAGAAAATCGGTGTCTTTTTGGAGAAATACGGTTATCAACCTATTCCTGCCCGGATAATCGGCTTGTTAATGGTAACGGAAAAGCCCTATTTGACTTTTGATGAAATAACCGATAATCTGAAAGTTAGTAAAAGTGCTGTCAGTATTGGGCTGAATTTGCTGCTGGGAACACAGCAGATCGACTACATCACCCTGCCGGGTGACCGGAAGAGGTATTTTAAATCAAGGATTGGGGAATGGAGACAGATTCTGGGTGGATTGATTGGATTTGCCAATTCAATCCGGACCCTGTTGCTGGAAATAATAGAACTTCAAAGTCATTCCGGAAGGGAGGACATCAAGAGCCTGAAAGAGGTAGTGCGGCTGATCGATCTACTTGAAAAAGAGGTTCCGCGCATTGTGATGGCGTGGGATATCAATCAGAGGAAAGAAAAGTAGTGGCTTCCGGAGAGCTTGACCTTATAGAATAAAAGGGATGATTGCTTTCCTATTTTTCGGGTAGCTTGCAAATGTCCGGTAGTACCAGCGGTGGTGGTCAAGTGCTCTCGGAACAAGGTTTGTAAAACTCCATATGGCAAAAGCGAAAGCCGGCAAACTCCATGTCATCAGGGCAAAACCGATCCATTCGACGATCTCTCCAAAGAAATTGGGACAGGAAATGTAGTTGAAGAGGAATCCCCGGGGAATGGAATACCCATTCCGGGAATCTTTCCGGAGCTCGATCAACATTTTATCGGATAACCAGTTTATCACCAATCCCCCGGCAAACAATACAAATCCAAGGATAAACCGGGTATCCCAGAGCCAGGAAACGGGATAAAGCGGCTTTACGATACCAAGATAGTACCCGTTGAGGTATCCGTTCACCAGGTTGAAAAATACAGCCAGTGTTATGATCACAACCGGCATAGCTTTTCCGGTTGTCCTGATCCTGAAGGGGAAGATGAGTGATCGGTTCAAGTAATGGAAACCCCACAGCAGGAGAAAAATCCAGCTTATGCCCCGTTCTTTTGCTGGCGAATTGCAGAAAAAATAGGCAAATACAAGCAAAGCTGGAAGCTCCATAATAATCCACCCGAGCCGGTTTGGAACAGTCATTCCCCAATCCTTTTGGGTATGCCTTCCGTAGGGCACCGTTGTTTTCAGAAGGATGGGAAAGAGGATCAGGGCGAAAGCAATCCAGATAAAAATAAATAATTCAAACCGGTTATTCTCCATAGCACCTCATTGAACTATAAATATCCGTTTTCCCTGTACCATGCAAGGGTATCCCTGACCGTTCCTTCAAAGGATCGGGATTGATAATCAAGCTCCTTTCGGGCCAGTGAATTGCTGATAGTCGGATTGCCGTTTTTAATGATGTGTAGCGACTCGTAGGTATACAGCGGAGTCCTTCCAGATAACCAGGCCAGCAATCTGAACAGGGGTAAAGCCACCATTGCAAGCCAGAAGGGAGCCCGGATAAAAGGAATTTTCCTGCCTCCCATCTGTTCAACCAGCTGTCCCAGTGTTTTGATCGTTTTCCACTCCCCGGATAAAATGTAGCGCTTGCCTGTTTCCCCCTTTTTCATGGCACTGATGGCCGCCTGGACAACGTCCCGCACATCAACCCAGTCATAACCTCCCGGGATAAGCGCGGGAAGTCTCCCTTTGTAAAAACGTACAATGGCCTGACCCAACAGGGAGGGCTTAAAATCGAATGGACCGATGACCGCTGTGGGATTCAGGATAACCGCATCCAACCCATTCGCAACGGCTTCAAGAACAATTTGTTCGCTGTGCGCTTTGCTTTGAGTATAATAGATCGGATCTGTCACTGCCAGCGGCCGGTGCTCATCCATCAGCTGGTCCAGCGGTTCGTGTTCGAGGGCATGGATGGAACTGAAATGGATTAACCGCATTTTTCCGGTGCGATGGATCGCCTCAATGATATTCCTTGTACCTTCGATGTTTTTATCCAGCAAACGTTTGTCGTTCTTGCCGTTAATGGAG
>CAZTES010000108.1:0-10895 GCA_964612275.1 uncultured Rikenellaceae bacterium | reverse complement strand
AACGATTGTGGGGGATGTTCTTTTTTTTCATGATCTAAAGAATTAAGATTAATAATGAACCGGTAAATTACTGAAAATATGTAAATTTGGTTTAAAGCCAGCCCGCGGTAGCGGGATTTAGTTCAACACGTGGTATAAAAAATTGCCGGGACAGCAGGTTATTCAATTGCAGTTGCACGAAATGAAGGATTGTAAAAAGGCATGGCTTGAAATTAAACCATTGAAAACAGCAATAAAATGAAAAACATGAGAAGTATTACAACCATTATTTGTTTAGGAATGATCGTGGGTTCCTGTTCACATCCCTCCTCCCTGACACTGGAACAACGGGCAGACCAGGTTTCCAGGGCAGAGATGGAGAGCATTACCGAACTGCTGGGACACGATCTGTTTGAAGGACGGGCTCCGGGAACCAGGGGAGGTGACCTCGCCGAAATCTCCGTGCAGAGCCTGTTCAAATTATTAGACCTTGAGCCCGGAATGGATGAATCCTATTTCCAGCCCTTTGTAATGAAGGGTTTCTCGAACGATGGATTTAACTTTTCAGCAAACGGGATCCCGCTGAATTACCCGGAGGATATAGTGGGCACCTTTTCTGTGGAGGAAGAGGAGGTCAACCTGACCGGGGAGGCGGTCTTTGTTGGTTTTGGGATCACAACAGAACTCTGGGATTGGGATGATTATAAGGACGTGGATGTGAAGAATAAGATCGTGGTCACCCGTGTCAACGATCCGGGGATGGTGAACCCGGAAATCTTTGAAGGAGATACGCTCACCTATTTCGGGAGGTGGACCTGTCATATTGAAGAAGCATCCCGCAGGGGTGCTGCCGGAATCCTGCTGATTCATACGGACGAATCAGCCGGCTATGACTGGGATGTGGTGAAAAACTCATGGTCAGGGGAAGAACTGTACATCGAATCCAATTTGCAGAACAACCTGAAGTTCAGGGGCTGGATCCGGGAGCCCTCTTTCAGGAAAATCCTTGAATCGGCCGGGATTGACATGGATTCGTTGTATGATGACTCTAATTCCAGGGATTTTACACCCACCGAACTGGGCTTCTCATTCAACATCACGGGAAAGAATCATATCCGGGATGTCATGAACCGAAATGTGGTGGCTGAGATCCCCGGGAAAACAGATGAGAGGATCGTGTTGAGTGCCCACATCGATCACCTGGGAATGGATCCTGGAAAGGAGGGTGATCACATTTATAACGGGGCTATCGATAACGGAACAGCCGTAGGCGCCATGATGGTTGTAGCAAAAATCCTCAAAGAGTTCCAGAAGGACCTCCATTACACCGTTACCATCCTGGCATGCAATGCTGAGGAATCCGGACTGCTGGGCTCCAGGTTCTATGTCGAAAACACCGACCGCAGCAGCATCGTAGCCAATATCAATTTCGAATCTACCCCGGTATGGGGTAAAGCCAACAGCGTCATGGGCATCGGTGCCCGGTTTTCCGATTTTGAACCCATGATCAAAGAGCTGGCATCCGACAACGAGCTGGAATACTCCACATTCTCCATGAGCAACCAGGGGCTTTTCTACCGTTCCGACCAGTTCTCCTTTGCCCGTTATGGGATACCCGCTGTCTGGATCTCCGCCGGTGAGGATGAAGCATCAGGACAGCGAAACTACACTGAATTCTGGAAAGGGGATTACCACACGGTGGAGGACGAGTTCAACCCGGAATGGGAACTGGAGGGAATGAAGCAGACCATCCAATATGCGCTGCTGCTGGTAGACCATATCAATAAAACCAAAGCCCCTCCAAAACTGAAGGATGATCTGCCTTTCCCGATTGAGGAGTAACCCGGAAAGCAAATAAAACAGAGCCTAAAAATGTCTGATCACGTCATTGTATTTAAATGGATAAAGCAATAATAATTTGATTAAAAAAGGAGGTACTATGAATACAATCGAAAAAGCATTGATGCACGGATTATTTGTTCATTTGCATCACAACATTGATAAAGTTATTGATTTCAAGGGTTTTCAGGAATTGAACCGCCAGGTTGCAAAGATCTGGCCTGGAGCGCTGGTAATCGGACCTGAAAACAACGACGATGCCGCGGTCTTCCAGGTACCGGGCATGAACGGTTATGTAGTGGCTAAGATGGAAAGTCATTGTTCTCCCTGTGTGCCCAGACCTTATGACGCTGCCGCAACCGGTGCCGGAGGGGCGATGCGTGATGTTGTTGCCATGGGCGCCCGGCCGATCTTTCTTCTGGATTTTATCGGGACCAGACCACTTGATCAGGAAGTCATTGTCGGCCCGTGTGGCTTTTCCGGACATTGCACTTGCGGTAAGTGCGAGATCATGACCAGCCAGGACCGGGTGAACATCATGGTTAAAGGGCTGAGGGATATGTGTGAGGTTATGGAAGTATTTATTGTCGGAGGGGGATTCTCCACCTCATTTTCCGATATTGTGCCGGCTGTCGTAGTATCCGTATTCGGCAAACTGGTCACGGAAAAGCCGCTTACCAAACCGGCAAAAAATGCCGGCGATAAGATCATCATTATTGGCGTGACAGGGAATGATGGCAACGATACGTTATACAGAGCAGGACTTGTAAAAGAGATGCGCCCGGCTATCGCGTTATTTAAAGAGGAAAAGGCTGCCCTGGAAGCAGCCCTGGCTGCTTTTGGCACCGGGAAGATCAAAGCCTGTTCTGATCTGGGTGCCGCAGGCATCGGAGCAGCCATATGCGAATCAGCCAGGTTTGGCGGCCTGGGAGCCAGACTGGATCTGTCCGGGGTGCCGGTTTCCACAAAAGACATAACCCCGCAGGAGATCTTAATTTGCGAAACACAAGCCCGGTACATTGTTCACGTCGCACCGGAATCGGTTGATGAGGTGGTCCATGCCATACGTTCCAAAACCGATCATGTCGCAATTGCAGGAGAAGTTATCGATGACAATAAGGTGGTTTTTAATTACAACGAGGAGATTATCGCTACAATCCCCAATAAACCATCAAAAGAAACATTGGAAGCGTTGAGAAGCAGAAAATCACGGGTATGAAACCCCAAAGCAAGCTTTGGAAACTTATTCCGCAGCAGAGCTGCGGGGTATTAAACCCTCCGCCTTCGGCGGGATTGTTCGACTTACAAATTTCAATGCACTACGTTTTTGAAATTTGAGTCTCACGAATAAAAATATCATATGATGAAAATATCAGCATGCGGACTGGTTTGTAATGATTGCCAGTTCTTCCGGAAGGAGTGCCCCGGTTGTTTCCTTGTGAAAGGAAAACCGTTCTGGACAGCCGAAGCCACTGCTTCAGGGATCTGTCCTTTATATGACTGTTCCATTAATCAGAAAGGATACAGGAATTGTGGAGAATGCGATGAATTGCCGTGTAACCGGTTTACCGAATTGAAAGATCCGAACATTTCGGATACCGAACATCAAAAATCCATTCAGGACAGGATAAATAACCTTCATGGACTTTGAAAAAATAAATGAGGAAATTAATCACACTGCTTTTAATTGCCATCCAGTTGATGGCTTGTACCGGAAATGAATACCGGAACGATGAACCCTTGCCGGTCGACGAGCCCATTCAACTGCATCCGGAAAATCCACATTATTTCCTGTTTAAAGGGAAAACCCTGGCACTGGTATCTTCTGCTGAACATTACGGTGCGGTACTCAACCTCGATTTTGATTACCGCACCTACCTTGAATCGCTCTCCGCAGGTGGAATGAACTACACGCGGATCTTTGCGGGCAGCTATTTTGAAATTGAGGGTGTGAGTTTTGGAATCGAAAACAATACCCTGGCACCAAAGGAAAACCGGGTTATCACCCCTTGGTCCATCGTGGTCAGCGACCTGTCTGGAGAAATAAAGTACGATCTGTCCGAATGGAATGAGGCTTACTTCAGGCGCCTGAAGGATTTTATGGCCGTAGCGTCTGATCACAACATCATTGTCGAAGTAACGCTCTTCTCATCCATTTACAATGATGCTCACTGGAATATCAACTCTCAGAATCCGAAAAATAATATAAACGTAACGGATGAGCTGACCCGGTTTGATGCCCATACCCGGAACAACGGATCCCTCCTCAGCTACCAGATCAAATTTGTCCGGAAAATAGTTCATGAGCTGAATGCATTCGATAATTTCTTCTTTGAAATACAGAATGAACCATGGTCTGATCATCCCGTTGCCGTGTATAACATCGTTAACAAAGAAGAGCTTAACCCGGGTGATTGGACCTACAAAGCTGATTTTGCGGATGAGGCATCCATGGCATGGCAGGCACACCTGGCAGGAATTATTATTGAAGAGGAGAGCCAGCTACCGCAACAGCATCTGATCGCGCAGAACTATACCAACTTCAAAGCTCCCATTCCGACCGTAAACGAGCATGTCTCGATTATCAACTTTCATTATGCCTGGCCCGAGGCAGTTGAATGGAACTACCATTTCAATAAGGTGATCGGGTTTGATGAATCCGGATTTGCCGGTCCCGGGGATCAGGTCTACCGCAGACAGGCATGGCAGTTCATGTTAAGTGGAGGTGGACTGTTCAATAATCTCGATTATTCCTTTTTTGTTGGACACGAAGACGGTTCGGGTAAAAACAAAGCTCCCGGTGGAGGAAGCAAAACCCTGCGCCGGCAACTGAACGTATTGAGTGATTTTTTGCATGGCTTTGATCTGGAAAAACTATATCCGGACCCCTCCTGTATTCTGATCTCCCCCGGGTTAATTCCATATGTCCTTGCCGATAGAAGAAACACCTATGCAGTTTATTTGCGGGCTGTAGGGACAGAAAAAAGCACCCTGCAATTAAAAACGGGCGATGGCAGCTTCCGTGTACAGGAACTAAATACACTGAACGGCTCATATACCGAACCGGTAAGCATAAATTCTGAAGAAGGAACATTAACAATCGATATCCTGATCCCGGAAGGGGAACTGGCATTAAAGATCATCAAAGAATAAAACCAAATCATCATACGAATCCTCCTTTGTTTGTTGTTTTTCCTTTTCACTCTGAATGATGCAAGTTCTCAAACGAATGAAGAAAACTGTCATTTCTCCATTGAAGAATGACCTTTCCTGAATGACAGGACCCGTATTTCCCTTCATTTCATTATTTTTATAATCGGTGCAAAAAGATACCAAACGGATAAAAATGATGCTGTCAGTATTCTGGTTCAGGCGGGATCTCAGGCTTGAGGATAACACCGCATTATACCATGCCCTCAACTCCGGGTTGCCGGTGATGCTCATCTTCATTTTCGATCAAAATATTCTGGATGAACTGCCGGAAGATGATGCACGGGTTAGCTTCATTTACAAGACACTCCGATTTACGAATAAAAAACTTCTCGAAAGGGGAAGTTCAATAAAAATTCTCAGGGGTGATTCGTTTAAGATTTGGAAAGAATTGATTACCCGGTATGAGATAAAGAATGTTTTTGTGAACAGGGACTATGAGCCCTATGCCATGGAGCGGGATACACAGATACACGATCTACTGACAAAACACAACATTGGTTTTCATGCATTCAAAGACCAGGTAATATTCGATGAGGATGAGGTGGTGAAAGATAATGGTTCTCCCTATACGGTATTCACACCCTATAAACGGAGGTGGATGGAAAAGTTTAATCGTGAATCCATGGCATTCCGTTTACCATCCAACCCGGATAACTTCTATCCCTCAACCCTCCCATTCCCTTCCCTGGAGGAGGTAGGGTTCCGGGAATCACCCATCAGGGTCAGGGAGTACAACTTTTCCCGATTGGATCAGTATGCCAGCACCCGCGATTTGCCCGGGGAAGATTCCACAAGCTATCTGGGTTCTCACCTGCGGCTCGGCACGGTCAGTATCCGCGAGGTAATCCGGCAACTAAAACCGGAAGATGAAGTGTTTCTGGGCGAATTGATATGGAGGGAGTTCTTCATGCAGATCCTGTTCCATTTCCCGGATGTGGTTACTGAAAATTTCAATCCAAAATATAATGGTATATCCTGGCGTAACGACGAGGATGAGTTTGAGTGCTGGTGCCAGGGGAAAACCGGGTATCCAATGGTAGATGCAGGAATGCGGCAACTAAATACAACAGGATACATGCACAACCGTGTGCGGATGGTCACAGCCGGCTTTCTCTGCAAACACCTGCTGATCGATTGGAGGTGGGGTGAAGGATATTTCGCCGAAAAACTGCTGGATTACGAACTGTCATCAAATAACGGCAACTGGCAATGGGCAGCAGGAACAGGATGTGACGCTGCTCCCTACTTCAGGGTATTTAACCCTGAAACCCAGCAAAAAAAATTCGACAGGGACCTCCAATATGTAAAACGGTGGATCCCGGAGTTCGGAACAAAAGATTATCCCGAACCGATAGTTGATCATCAATTTGCCAGGGAAAGGGCTTTGCAGACATACAGGAAGGGAATAGGAACCTGATGCATTAAACACCCTACCGTTTACCATTCATAAAATATTTCCCTATCTTGCAATACTATCCACAGCGATCACAATTTACCTTCTTTACATAATAAAACAGTGACCTTTATTATATTGTAATATAAAATGGAAAAAAACATGAAAAAAGATGTACAGGGAGCTGCTCCCGCAAGTGCAGTTTACGGTCTCGGTTTTATCGGAGCTGCAGTCTATTTTATCGCCCATGCCACCAGTTTCTGGGTCGGTGTACTGGGATTCCTGAAAGCCATCGTCTGGCCCGCATTTCTTGTTTACGATGCTTTTAATTACATGCTGGCTTAAGCGAGAGATGAACATTGAAAAATCCTCATAATTAGGATATAAAATCGCCGTATGTGAACTGGGAGGTTCATAAAAGACTGGAAATCAACGATGCCTGCCGGGGTAATTTTTTAAAATACACCCGGAAAGCATTCGAGGCCATCCCGGTAATTAAGAAACCCGGGATCCTGGACCTTGGCTGTGGAACCGGCGTACCAACCCTTGAAATAGCAGGATTGACAGATGGTAAAATCATAGCCGTCGATACCGACAAGGAATGCGTGGAGTGGTTAGAAGAAAAGATCAGGAGGCAAAATTACCAGGACAGAATTTCCGTTATCCGGAAGTCGGTATTAAAAATCGACCCTCCTGAACACTCCTTCGATATCATCCTCGCAGAAGGATTGTTTAATATCATTGGGTTTGAAAAAGGCTTGTCCCATTTTGTAAAGTTTCTGAAACCGAATGGTTACTTCATGATTCACGATGATTTCCGGTACATGGATAACAAACAGAAAACCATTGACAAACATAAACTCCAGCTGGTGACTTCCTTTGTGCTGGATAAAACGGTCTGGTGGAACGAATACTGCAGTTGCCTTGAAAAAAAAATTGATGACTTTGAGAAAGAATGGGATGAGCAGGTAAATACAAACCGGCTGTTCCGGCAGGAAAAATCGGAATTAGCCATGTACAGGAAAAATCCGGAAACGTGGCGATCGGTCTATTTGGTTCTTAAAAAAGTGGGCAAATGAAACGATGAACCTTTGTAAAAACAACCCTTGTTGGAAGTGTGGCGATCGGTCTGGAAAACTGTTATCAAACGAAATAACTATAAAATACGATGAAAAACATTCTTTTACTGATTATCTTTTTGATAATGAACCATCTCTGTTTATCACAGAACAGAGAAACTATACTCCTGCAAACCGGCTGGAAATTCGCCAGAGGCAGCCATGAAACGGCCTCCCAGAATGCCTTTGATGATTCTGAATGGAGCGATGTTAGCGTTCCCCATGACTGGGCAATTGAAGGACCATTCATTGCCGAGGGACATGGCGATACGGGCAAACTACCCTGGCAGGGCGAAGGATGGTACAGGAAAATAATCGATATTCCCGACCGGTACATCGGGATGAGAATATACCTGCTGTTTGACGGGATTATGGCGTTTCCTGAAATCTATGTGAATGGCCGGCTTGCCGGTAAATGGGACTACGGGTATAACTCTTTCTATGTCGATATCACAGAGGATGTCAGGGTCGGAAGCGACAACATCCTGGCGATCCATGCAGATACAAGGAAACACGATAGCCGGTGGTATCCCGGAGCAGGAATATACCGCAAAGTCCAGTTGATAGCGGTACACCCTTTACATGTCGATGTATGGGGTACCTATATCACCACACCCATTATCAAACCCCACTATGCAGATGTCAGAGTAGCAACAACCCTGAACAACCGGACAACCAGTGACCAGGAAATTCACATAAAACACACCGTAGTAACGGCTGATAATGAAGTGATCATTGAAAAAGAGATGAACGGGAAAGTCTTTGCAAACGGAAAAAGTATGTTGGAAACAACCATGACCATACCCAACCCTGACCGTTGGGATCTTGATCATCCACACCTGTACAACCTCACAACGGAGCTCTTTCTCGGTAATGAACGGGTTGATATTTACCATTCCACCTTCGGGATCAGAGACATTCGCTTTACTGCCGATAACGGATTCTATCTGAATGATAAACGGGTACAGTTAAAAGGAGTAAACCTGCACCATGACCACGGGCCACTGGGGGCTGCATTTAACAGGCGGGCAATGGAACGGCAGCTGGAGATCATGAAGAGCATGGGATGCAATGCCATCCGGACCAGCCACAATTGCCCGGCCCCGGAACTGCTTGACCTGTGTGATAAAATGGGGTTGCTGGTTATTGATGAAGCGTTTGATAAATACGATGCAAAAGCGGATATCCTCGATACTACCGATTTTGAAAATTTCGCCCACAGAAATATCCCGAATTTTATCGTCAGAGACAGGAATCATCCTTCCATATTCCTATGGAGCGTTGGGAATGAGATCTGGGATGTGCAGATGAACATCAATAACGGGTTTCACCGGCTAAGGACCATGCTCAACTATGTTGAAAAATATGATCCTTCCCGTCCAACAACTATGGTATGCGATAACTACAAAAGTGCAGCACTTCGCCATTTCGATTTTTATGATGTACATTGCTGGAATTATGGGCGAAGGTACTCCCTTGCCCGCCAACTGGAACCCAACAAAGCGGTAATCGTAAGCGAATCGGCATCAACCGTCAGTACCCGGGGATTCTATGAATTCCCCCTACCCAATGAAAAAACCGATTTTACCACCTCCCTGCAGGTGAGCTCATACGACATGAATGCTCCGTGGTGGGCTGAGATAGCCGACGATGACTTCATGTGGCAACAGGAAGAACCCTATATTGCCGGTGAATTTGTCTGGACCGGTTTCGATTACCTCGGCGAACCAACACCCTATAACAACTTCTGGGTAAAAGACCATGGAATGACCGATCAGGAAGCCTCCAGAAGTTCCTATTTCGGAATTGTGGACCTGTGCGGAATACCAAAAGACCGCTATTACTTATATAAAAGCTACTGGAAACCGGAAGAAACAACAATTCATATCCTTCCACACTGGAACTGGGAGGACAAAATTGGAGAAAACATCCCGGTCTTTATTTATACAAACGCAGAATGTGCTGAACTATTTGTAAACGGTACATCGCAAGGAAAAAAATGTAAAAACCCAAAATCGGAGAATTCAATCGAACGGTTCCGGCTGATGTGGAATGAAGTTGTGTATCAACCAGGAGAAGTGAAGGCAGTCGCTTACAAAGCAGGCAAAAAAATCGGGGAGAATAGCATACGAACTGCAGGGGAACCGCATGCTTTAATCCTTACACCCGATCGGAAAACCATCGCAGCAGATGGAAAGGATCTCTCCTATATCCTGGTTGAAGCACTTGACAGCGAGGGTAACCCCTGCCCGTTAGCAAATAACCGTATCGATATTAAACTGACCGGGCCCGGGAAACTGGTGGGCGTCGGTAATGGCGACCCCCAATCAATGAATCCGTTTACTTCCGATTCTGTTTCTCTTTTTTATGGTAAAGCCATGATCATCGTCGGCTCGGAATATTCAAAAGGGACCCTGACCCTTGAAGTAACCTCGGGTGGACTGAAAAAAAGTGAGACAAAAATCAGGATCGAATGAAACAACCCGAACAAACTAACCGGTAAAATGTTTAACATTCAAACGACGTAACATTGAAAATGGCGCAATACTCCATCAAAGACCTGGAGCACCTTACCGGAATTAAAGCCCATACCATCAGAATATGGGAAAAACGTTATGGTATAATCCAACCGGAACGCACAGAAACCAATATACGCTATTACTGTGACGAGGATGTCCGGCGACTGATCAATATATCCATACTGAACCAACACGGATTTAAAATATCTCACATAGCCCGGTTTTCCGATGTAGAAATCAAAGAAAAAGTGCTTTACCTGACCAAAGACTCCTGTCAGGATGAAGCCCAGATAAAGGCACTTACCGTTGCCATGATCAACCTGGATGAAAACCGGTTCAATGAAATCCTTTCCAGAGCTATCATTGCACGGGGATTTGAGGATGCTTTCATGAATATTGTGTTCCCTTTTTTAAACAGGATCGGGGTACTGTGGCAAACCGGTGCCATTAACCCGGGACAGGAACATTTCATCGCCAACCTCATTCGCCAGAAGATCATCGCCAATATTGATGCACAAAATGCAACCAAGCACTCAAACAGCAAACGGTTTATCCTCTTTCTGCCAGAGGGTGAACTGCACGAACTGGGATTGCTCTTCATTGCTTTCCTGATAAAAAACCGGGGGCACGAGCTTCTCTACCTTGGACAACATACCCCCCTGGAATCGGTTGCCGAAGACGAAAAGATCTGGCACGCAGATATCATATTAGCCTACCTGGTTTCTTCCATGTCAGGAATCACTCCCGAAACCTTTGCCCGGAAACGTCATCAATCATTTGCCGGTAAGACCATCCTGTTTACAGGACAACTAGCCAGAAAAATAACCGTGGATA
>CAZTES010000107.1:0-10920 GCA_964612275.1 uncultured Rikenellaceae bacterium | reverse complement strand
TCATCGACACTTTCCGGTGGAGAATCTCAAAGGATAAACCTTGCCACTTCACTGGGAAGCAGCCTGGTTGGTTCGCTATACATCCTTGATGAACCCAGTATTGGTCTTCATCCGCGGGATACTTCGCTGCTTATCCAGGTGCTTAAGCAGCTACAGCAGTTCGGGAACACCATTCTGGTAGTTGAGCATGATGAAGAGATCATCCAGGCTGCCGACGAACTGATCGATATCGGACCGAAGGCAGGAAGGGAAGGTGGAAGGATTGTTTTTCAGGGGAATTATTCCAGGATCCTGAAGGAGCAGAAGAGTCTGACCGGGGACTACTTATCCGGGAAAAAGGGAATTCCTGTTCCGGAAATGCGGAGGAAGTGGAATAATTATATCCTGATCCGCGGAGCACGGGAGAACAACCTGAAGGGGATTGATGTAAACATACCCCTGAACACAATGACTGTGATCACGGGGGTCAGCGGATCGGGAAAATCTTCCCTTGTGAATGGCATTCTCTATCCTGCCCTCAGCAAGCATTTCAATGGATACAGTGACCGTACCGGGCATTTTGACTTGCTTGAAGGAGACCTTCATACACTGACCCAGGTAGAGTTGGTCGATCAACATCCGATCGGTAAGTCAAGCCGGTCCAATCCGGTAACCTACCTGAAGGCTTTTGATGAGATCCGCCGGCTATTTGCTGCACAACCGCTCTCACAATACAACCGGTACAAAGCGGCTCATTTTTCTTTCAACATCGATGGAGGCCGCTGTGAGGAATGCCAGGGTGAAGGGGTTATCAGGGTTGAGATGCAGTTCATGGCAGATGTTGAACTGGTATGTGAAAGCTGCAACGGGATGAAGTTCAAGCAGGAGATCCTTGAGGTGAAATACAAAGGAAAGAATATTTTTGACATTCTTGAACTGACGGTTAATGAAGCGATCGAATTTTTCAGCTCGTCACAGGAGAATCCTGAAAAAAGAATTGTTGAAAAACTGAAACCGCTGGCTGATGTTGGTCTTGGATATATCAAGCTGGGACAATCTTCCAGTACATTAAGTGGAGGAGAGAGCCAGCGCGTAAAATTGGCCTCCTTCTTAAGCAGGGAGAACAACCACAAACCAAAACTGTTTATCTTTGATGAACCCACTACCGGTTTACATTTCCATGATATCAATAAACTGCTCTCCGCATTCAATGCACTGATCGAGCATGGTAATTCAGTACTTATTGTTGAACACAACCTCGAAGTGATCAAATCGGCAGACTGGATTATTGATCTTGGGCCGGAAGGGGGTGAAAAGGGAGGATCGATAGTTTTCGAAGGCTTACCGGAAAATCTGATCCGATGCGAATCATCCTATACCGGCAAATACCTTCGGAATAAAATAGCACAGCAAAATAAAAAAAACCTGTGAGAAAGTCACAGGTTAAACATCGGGTTTCAAAATTCTATTTTACCTTGAACCCAAACATGATGGCCACACAACCCTGTTCAGGTTCTGCAGCACTATCCGCGTTGGGTGGTACCTTAACAGAAATCTTTAATTGCTGTGAGGATTGCAATTTAAAATCCCAGGTGCGACCATAATCATTGTCTTTGTTTGTATAGATAACATTTTTACTGGCATCATAGACCGTGAACTCAATATCTGCCATGTTATCAGATCCACAAATACCGATACGGTACTCCTGGTCGGAGTAAAAGGTTTTATATAACTCTGCTTCTTCACCTTCTGTAAGAATAGCAGCATGGTAGTTCCCATCATGTGTGTAATCAGGAAGCAGTTCCATTTTGCATATCTTCTTTGCAAACCCCTTACATTGGGCATTACTGACTAGAGGAAAAGAGATGAATAAAGCTACAATGAAGAATAATTGAAAATATCGTTTCATAACGTCGGCTATTTATAAAATGTATGAATTTCTCAGGGATTTCACTTTTTCACTAAGTTCAACAAAGATTTCTGGTGTCATGTTGGTTGTACTTTCCGACTTCAATGTGGTTACGTTTGTTTCGGGATCAGTCTCCGGTTCAACGGATGTGGTTTTAAACGCCACCTTATCAAAAATGGTTTTTATTTCCTGCACTTCAGCCATTACTCCCGCTACATCGGAATTGTCCTCATGCTCCTCCAGTAATTTCAACACGATATCGATGGAAAGTTTTTGATCTATAATCCTGTCCACCAGTTTATTCCCCTCAAAAGTTCCTTTATTCACCAGTTCTGTAGCAATGTAGAGTCCCTCCATCCAACCACCGACAAGGACAATTGCAGCAACAGCGGGTCTTCCGGTTTCCTCAAGATCAGAGCTTGAATTCATAAACGTTTCAGAAACAATATCCAGAAGAACCTCCCTGTTGTTTACATTCTCCTCCAGTCTCTCGATGGTTTCATCACTAATGGCATCAAGAATACCCAAACCGTCGGCCATCTGTCTTGCTGCATTCATGTAACTAATAGAGGCCTGGGTTTGGTCATACAGGCTTGCAAAACTGAGGTCACACGTATATATTCCCAGGTTAAGAGCCATTTTTTTCTGCCCGGTATAATTCCCTGCATTATCTACCGAATTCAAAATTTCAGCATCATATTCCGCGCCTGCGGATCGGACCAGCATAGCTGTTTCCAGTGGAGAAGGAAGGGAGTAAAAAATCTGTTTAGCATCGGATATATTATCGAAAAGCTCCTGATTGATCTCATCCATATCAATTGTAATGTCAGGGGTCTTTCCTTTATCACCTCCCGATCCGCATCCAATAAAAAAGGCTGCAACTGAAACTAATACCAGCCCTTTTATTCTTGTCAATGTAAGAAGTTTAACATTCATAATTGTATCATTTTAAAATATTGTTCTTCAATGATCTTGCTAATAACCAAAGTAAAATTAACACTTTTTTTTAAATTACAAAATCAGTGATCGCCTGAAAAGTATTTCATAAATTGTGACCGTTCATACGCTGACGGATCAGATATCTTCTCATAGCTAAGGATTCCTTTGACATCTTCTATTTCCCGATAATTGTTCTTATCCATCCACTCTTCAACACCGGAAACCAGGTCTGGCAGCTGTTCAATACCGTTCTTATAAAGGGTTGAGCAAACCTGAACTACTGATGCACCTGCCAGAATTTGCTTAATGATAGCCTGGCTATCGTGGATTCCTGTTGAAGCGGCAATATCGATTCCATCGATTTTCCCCGACACAATACCAACCCATCGCAGGGTCTGCCGAATATCTGTTGGTGAGCTGAAAACTTCAGAGGATGTAAGCTTCAGTCCGGCAATATTTATATCGGGTGCATAAAACCGATTAAACAGAACTACTCCATTGGCTCCACGATTATACACCTGTTTGATGAGATGCAAAAGATTGGAAAACTGGTTTCCCAGTTTTATGGCAAGCGGAATGGTGAGGATCTCTTTCAGTTGAGTTACCAGGTCGTAATACACCTGTTCATAACCGGATCCTGTCTGGTTCGGATCCGTTGGCAGGATAAAAACATTCACTTCTAATGCGTCGGCTCCTGCCGATTCAATTTCCCGTGAGAATGAAATCCAATTCGATGCCGAAATACAATTGACACTGGCGATTACAGGTATCCGGACCGCCTTTTTTGCCGACTCAATCAGGATGAGGTATTCATCCAGAGAGTGGCTCATGGTATACTTACGGATATAATCTGTCGCCTCCGGATAATCGCTATGTTTCATCATCGTGCCTGCCTCATGCAGTATCTGTTCCTCGAACAGGGATTTCAGCACGACTCCTCCTGCTCCAAGTTCCTCCAGTTTCCTGATCTTCTCAGCCGAATCCGTCAGTCCGGAACTGCTTACGAGGACAGGATTTTTTAATTTCAATCCAAGATAGGATGCATCCAATTTTGCCATACCCGATATACTATACCGTTATCTGTTAATGATAATCTCTTTCTCCGAAGATCAGGCTACCTATTCTTACCATTGTACTTCCCTCTTCAATGGCTATGGGATAGTCGCCCGACATTCCAATCGATAGCTCACGGAACGATGGTTCTCCCTCAAAATAACGCTGCTTGAGCTCATCGAAAAACACTTTCAGCGATTTAAATTCGGAACGGATCAGATCCTGATCTTCCGTATATGTAGCCATACCCATCAGTCCGGTGATCCGGATGGATCTCAGCGCTTTCCATTCTCCCGAATCAAGCATTTCAACAATCTCTTCATTGGAAAAGCCGAATTTTGCTTCTTCCCGGGCAATGTGTACCTGCAACAGGCAATCCATTCTCCTGTTGTTCTTTGCTGCTTCTTTATTTATGCCTTTCAATAACTTAAACGAATCAACCGAATGGATCAGGTGAACAAAAGGGGCAATATACTTCACCTTATTGGATTGCAGGTGCCCAACCATATGCCACTCAATATCATCGGGCAAAACTTCCTGTTTACTGATCAGTTCCTGAACCTTATTTTCTCCGAATACCCTGTACCCTGCCTGATAAGCTTCCATGATCTTTTTTTCGGATTTCATTTTTGAGATAGCTACCAGTTTCACCTCACCAGGCAGGCGATTAAGGATTACCGATAAATTTTTAGCAATTTCCATAGGATGATTTCAGGAAATAACACCCGTAAACCAGGCACTATATTATCTCTTGTTCTTTCATTCAATCCAATGTATGGATCACCAGGCCGCTTCTCAGTTTGGGTTCAAACCAGGTGGTTTTTGGCGGCATGATGTTCCCGGTATCTGCGATTCTGATCAACTGCTCCATACTAACCGGATAAAGAGCAAACGCAACGCTCATCTCACCCGAGTCAACCCGTCTCTTCAATTCCTTCAACCCCCGGATACCACCCACAAAATCAATCCTGGCCGATCTCCTCAGATCGGTGATATTCAAATGGGGTGCCAGCAACTGATTGGACAGGATGGTTACATCAAGAACGCCGATCGGATCGGTATCGTCATAAGTTCCTTCTTTTGCCCGTAAGGAGTACCATATCCCATCCAGATACATGGAAAAAGTGTGCAGCTTGTCGGGCTTAAAAATATCGATCCCCTTCTTTTCAACATAAAATCCTGTTTCTATTCTTGCCAGGAACTCCGCTGATGAAAGTCCATTCAAATCTTTCACAACACGGTTATAATCAATGATGGTGAGCTGGTCATGCGGGAAATGGACGGCAAGGAAAAAATTGTATTCCTCCTTTCCTGTATGTTGTGGATTGTTCTTCCTCTTTTCGTTTCCAACCAGGGCTGCTGCTGCTGTACGATGATGGCCATCGGCTACATAAGTCGAGGGAATCTGTTTAAAAAGTACTACCACTCTTTGAATGATTTCGGGTTCATCAATAATCCAGAAATGATGCCCGAATCCATCGTCAGTGATGAAATCATACTCCGGCTCCTTTTTTTCCACTACATGATTCACAAGGGTATTGATCTCGGGATTCGAAGGGTAAGTAAAAAAAACCGGTTCAATATTGGCATTGTTTATCCGCACGTGTTTCATACGATCCTCTTCCTTGTCGGGACGGGTCAGTTCATGTTTTTTAATAACCCCGGTCATATAATCCTCCACAGCTGCGCATCCAACGATACCATATTGTGTTTTGTTATTCATGGTTTGTGCATAGATGTAGAGGCAATCTTTCTTATCCTGCACAAACCATCCCGAGTCTTTGAACAACGAGAAATTTTCAATTGCCTTATCATATACCCTTTTTGAATGCACATCGGTTTCTGGCGGAAGGTCAATCTCCGGCTTGGTAATATGCAGCAGAGAATGGGGATTCCCCTTTGCCTCTTCCTTTGCTTCCTCAGAGCTCAATACATCATAAGGGCGAGCAGCAACCTGCCTGGCAATTTCCCGCAGTGGTCTGTATCCTTTAAATGGTTTCAGTACGGCCATCTGAACAATTATTTATTTACCTGAAATGTAACATCACCCCGTTCAAAAAGTCCCACAATCTGTCTGGCAGCAGCCACTCCTGCGTTGATATTTGCTTCCGCGGTTTGTGCCCCCATTTTTTTCGGTGTAAAGAAAAACCTGCCCGGATAGATCTTCTCGATCTCTTCCCTGCAATCTGGAGCAATATCGGTAACATACCTGAAATCTTCCCGTTCGGCAAACATTTTTTTCAGTGAATCTTCACAAATGACCTCTTTTCGTGCCGTATTCACCAGGGTTGCCCCTTTGGGCATACCCTTTAGCAGGGAATAATCGATGGATTTGGTGGTATTTTCATTCGCCGGGATGTGTAAGGAAACATACCTGCAATTTGCATACAGATCTTCCACCTTTTCAACAACCATCACACCCTCTTTTTCCATTATAGATTTGTCAATAAAGGGATCATAGGCAAAGATTTTCATCCCAAGCCCGGTCGCTATTCCCGCCACCAGCTTCCCCACATTTCCGTAGGCATGCAAACCCAGGGTTTTTCCTTTCAATTCCGTTCCGGCTTTGCCGTCATAATTGTTTCTTGCGATGAGTATCATCATACCAATTGCCAATTCTGCGACAGCATTTGAATTCTGGCCCGGGGTATTCATGACAACAATCCCATTATCGGTAGCCGATGTAAGATCGATGTTATCGTATCCCGCGCCGGCACGCACGATGATTTTCAGGTCTTCCCCGGATTTGATAACCTGTTTATTGGCAATATCACTTCGTATAATCATAGCATCAACACCTTTTACAGCATTGATCAGGTCGTCCTGGCTCTCATACTTCTCCAACAAATGGAGTTCGTAGCCAGCATCATCAAAAATTCGCTGGATACCAGCAATCGCTTCGCTGGCAAATGGTTTTACTGTAGCCACAAGTATTTTTTTCATACCGGTTTTTTTATCATGATTTCATTGATTCAAATTCCTGCATTATATCGATTAATGCCTCCACACTCTCTTTTGGAAGGGCATTATAGATTGAAGCCCTGAATCCTCCAACGGAACGATGGCCTTTTATCCCGATCATTTCCCGTTGCGTGGAAAATTCGAGAAATTCCTGTTCCAGATCTTTGTATTCCTCTTTCATAACCCAGCAGATATTCATTATAGAACGATCTTCCGGATTGGTTACCGTTGGAATGAAGAGCTTGTTCCTGTCGATTTCTGAATACAAGCTCGCTGCTTTTGCATTATTGATTTTATGCATCTCCCCAACACCTCCCTGCATCTTCACCCATTTCAGTGTTTGCAATGCTGCAAAGATGGGCAAACAGGGAGGCGTATTAAACATTGATCCCTTTTCGATGTGGGTTCGGTAATCAAACATGGTCGGGATTACCCTGTCGACCTTACCCAGTATATCTTCCTTAATAATCACAAAGGTGACTCCCGCGGGAGCCAGATTTTTCTGTGCACCACCATATATAATGTCATACTTTGAAACATCTACCGGGCGGCTTAGTATATCAGAAGACATGTCGGCAACCAGCGGAACGGAAATGTCAAAATCCTCTTTTATCTCCGTCCCATAGATGGTGTTATTGGTTGTGATGTGAAAGTAATCCGCATCATCCGGAATGGAATAACCTGTTGGGAGGTATGAATAATTTCGGTCTTTCGAAGAAGCAACAACGACCACCTCCCCAAAATAGCCGGCTTCCTTGATGGCTTTTGAAGCCCAGGATCCCGTATCAAGGTAGGCACCCTTCTTAATCATCAGATTCATGGGGATAAGGACAAATTGGGTGCTTGCCCCTCCCCCGAGGAACAAAACATGGTATCCTGAGGGTATGTCCAGCAGTTCCTTGAACAGATTCTGTGCTTCATCCATCACGGCCATAAACTCTTTGCTGCGATGAGAAATCTCCATGATGGACAAACCAGTTCCGTTAAAATCTTTAACCGCTTTTGCAACATTATCCACCGTATATTGCGGAAGGATAGACGGACCTGCATAAAAGTTATGTTTTTTCATAGTATTGGATTTGTTAGAAATTTCTTATATCAATCAGATAACCATTCTTCAGTACCGGTATTGTCACACACGAGTCAGGAGTATGGCAATAGGGGATTACATCGTCAAGTCCCTTTTCCCGTAATCTGGATCTCTGGGCAACCTTTTTAACAAACATCCCCAGGTCATTTTTTGCCAGTGACCATAAATCGAAAGCGGCTTTTGCTGAATCACAATTCGTAAAAAAAGATTCATGAACCAATAGCTTTTCTGTTATTGCTCCGGCGCAGATGGTATCCTCCAGGCTGAATCTGCTTTTCCAGCCGGCACACAACAACAACACACTTCTCTTCTCTCTGGTTATCCAGTCACACAAAACCGAGATGTTCAGGAATGAACCAATGATGACCCGGTAGCAGGAACTGGCCATTTGGATAGCCTGTGTTCCGTTGGTTGTGCTATAAACGATTGTTTTTCCTGCAACCCTTTCCCGGGTAAAGTTAAACGGTGAATTGCCGAAATCTGCAAAATCGAGCACATAACCATCCCGTTCGGCAGCTATCATGTATCCCCTCTTTTTATACTCCCGTGCTTCATCGATTGTCTTTACCGGAATCAATCGTTCCACACCGTTTTGAAAGGCGGTAACAATGGCAGAAGTGGCCCTGAGGACATCAATAACAACAACAATTGCCTCCTTGTCCTCATGAAATGGAAATAGTGCCGGAGAAAAACACACTTCGATGCTGCTTTGTTTAACCATGCTGTTCTGTTACCAAGGGATCCTGTGATTTCGGGAAAAAATAGCGATGCGATCCCGAATTCATTCATTTTATTTATTTATAAAGGGTGGTTTTACCACCTTTGCCTTGAGGTCTTTGTTCCTGACATGAATGTATACCTCGACACCTTCCCGCCAGAAGCCTTCATCCAGGTATGCCATGCCAATTCCTTTTTTCAGAACGGGTGACATGGTACCGGAGGTTACCTCTCCGATCGGGTTTCCAACCTTATCCCGGACTATGTAATGCTGGCGGGGAATACCCCTGTCGATCATTTCAAACCCTTTGAGCCTTCGATTTACTCCATTCTCTTTTTGAGCCATCAAAAAATCCTTATCAATAAAATCTTTGTGGTCGGCAAATTTGGTAATCCACCCAAGGCCCGCCTCAATGGGGGATGTATCATCGGTTATATCGTTTCCATAGAGGCAGAAACCCATTTCCAGTCTCAGCGTGTCCCTTGCACCCAGACCAATGGGCTTGATGCCAAATTCATCACCGGCCTCCAATACAGCTTCCCACAATTTGGGAGCGTCGCTATTTGGAACATATATTTCGCAACCTCCGGCGCCGGTATATCCTGTTATTGATAATATTACATTTTTTAATCCGGCAAAATCAATTTCCATGAATGTATAATACTTCATCTGTTCGATCGGTTCCCGGGTAAGTTTGCTCATGGCCCTGAGAGCAAGTGGCCCCTGGGCCGCCAGTTGAGCAATATTATCGGAATCATTGATCAACTCCTTTCCTGCCTGGAGCCCCATGGCTTCAGCCTGTTTCAAGCACCAACTCCAATCTTTTTCAATGTTTGCCGCATTGACGACAAGGAGGTACTTTGTTTCACTGAACCGGTAGACAAGAAGATCGTCAACTATACCGCCCCTGCCATTAGGGAAACAGGAATATTGAACTTTTCCATCCGTAAGTGTGGAAGCATCATTTGAAGTAATGCGTTGAATGAATGCCAGGGCTTTGGGCCCCTTTACCCAGAATTCACCCATATGTGAAACATCAAAGACTCCCAATTTTCCCCTGACTGTCAGGTGTTCATCAGTGATGCCGCTATATTCAATGGGCATCCGGTAGCCTGCAAACGATACTATTTTCGCTCCGAGTGCATGATGGAAGCGTGTAAAGGGTGTCTCTTTCATGGGAGGTGTATTTATGATTATTTACTCAGGATTTCAAATTCAACACGTCGGTTCTGTGCCCTGCCTTCTGCCGTATCGTTTGTGGCAACGGGTCGCGAAAATGCGTACCCGGCGTATTCAAGCCTGTCCGGTTCAATACCATTTCCGATCAGGTAATCAACGACTGCTTTAGCCCTTGCTTCAGAAAGTCTCTGATTCACCTGAAATGATCCCACATTGTCTGTGTGTCCGGAAACCTCAATCCGAAGAGTTGGATTACTCTCCAGCAGTTTGAGTACCCGCCCCAATTCTTCATAGGAAGCTGGGGTGAGTGTGGCTTTATTAAGCTCAAAGAAAATATTTTTCAAGATCACTTTTTCACCAACCTTTACTTTCTGCAGGACAAAATTATTGACAAACTCAGAGGCTTCAGTATCGGGGGAGATGTTGATGATGTCCAGAAACACCATATAACCCTGGGATAAAATTTCAACACCATAGTTCTTTTTCTCCTCCAGGCGAATGGAATAGCTCCCGCTCTCCTTATCGGAAATGGAGGTTGCGATAATGTCATTAATATCCAAATCGATAATCTCGAGACGAGCCATCAACGGAACCGAGTCTTCCCGATCGATAACAATCCCTTTCAGTAGAATGGATTGGTCAATCTCAACAATTGTTCCCTCCTCCTGGAATGCAAGCCATTCCAATTCAACTTCCGGGTACACGTCTGCCTCGGGCAGGATATCATCATAAATCACTTCAGGGATGTAGAAAATCTTGTAAATATCCATCATTCCATAACTATCCTCCCGCATGGAGGAAATATAGGCTGAAGTGGTATCATGATAGGTTGAATAGAAAAGATCATCCCCTGCTGAATTGATGGGGAAACCAAGGTTTTGGGCTGCCGACCACTCCCCATCTGCAAGCAGTGTCGATTTGAAGATATCAAATCCTCCCATGCTGTTGTGCCCTTTTGAGCTGAAAAAGAGTGTCGTTCCCTCCGGGTTAAGAAATACTGCTTCTTCGTCAAATGGTGTATTAATTGCGGGTCCGAGGTTTTCAGGTTTTCCCCATTTGTCCTTTTCATCTTTCCGGCTTACAAAAATATCT
>CAZTES010000106.1:5777-11154 GCA_964612275.1 uncultured Rikenellaceae bacterium | reverse complement strand
TCTGTCATGATGATGGCGCGTTCCACCAGGTGTTGCAGTTCACGAACGTTTCCGGGCCAGTGATAACCGGTTAGTCTCCTCATGCTGGATTTTGAAATCCCGGGAAGAGATTTGTTGTATTTTTTTGCATACACTTTCAGAAAATGCAGCACCAGCGGAGGGATATCTTTCACCCGTTCACGAAGCGGTGGCATACGGATTTCCACCGTATTGATGCGGTAAAGCATATCCTGGCGAAACTCACTCCGGTCAACCATTTCATGCAGGGGCATGTTTGTAGCAGAGATGATCCTTACATCCGTTTTTATCACACGGTTTGATCCTACACGGGTTACCTCCCGGTTCTGGATAGCGGCCAGCAATTTGGATTGAAGGGGCAGTGAAAGGTTTCCAATTTCATCCAGGAACAAGCTGCCTCCTGATGCCAGTTCAAACCGGCCTGCCCTGTCCTCTTTTGCATCAGTAAATGCCCCTTTTATGTGTCCAAACAGTTCGGATTCAAACAGGGTTTCGGGTATGGCTCCAAGATCGATGCCAATGAAAATTGATTCAGCCCTCGGTGACTTCCGGTGAATCAGCCGGGCAATCAGCTCTTTGCCCGTTCCATTTTCCCCAAGGACAAGCACGTTGGCATCGGTACCACTCACCTTATCCACTGCAGTCAGGACTTCCTGCATCGCTTGTGAAGTCCCGATAATTTCTGTATAATGATGATCGATATCCTCCGTCAGGATTTTCTGATGCGACTTAAGCCTGGCTATCTCTTTGCGGGAGACACTCAATTTATATGCTGCCATTACCGTTGCCAGCAACCGGTTATTATCCCAGGGTTTGACTACAAAATCCACAGCCCCCTCCTTCATGGCTCTCACAGCAAGTTCAATATCCCCATACGCTGTAATCATGATAACGTGAGCATCCGGAACAAGTTCCCTTATCCGTTTTAACCACATCAACCCCTCCTTCCCGCTCGTTGCACCCGCTGTAAAATTCATATCCAGCAAAATGACATCAAACGATTCTTTTTTCAGCATTCCCGGAATAACTTCAGGACGTGTCAGCATTTCTATTCGGTCAAAATGCTTCCTCAATACAACCCGGGCTGAAAGCAATATTCCTTCATCATCATCAACAACCAGGATCTTTCCTTTTTGCTCCATACATTAATTTCTAATTAACCCCCTGCATTACCGCAAAGCGATTTCTCATACAAGGTACACATTCCCGGTATGGGAGCAAAATATTTGTTTCAGTTTGAAACATGAATTTGTTCTTATCTGGAACAGATATTGTCGAATAAACGGAAGATGTTTTTATATAACATCTTGTTTATCTTGTTTTTATGATAAATGGAACAAATCTTGTTCCTGATTGGAATAAATAAACCGGTCCAATAAAACTTCCCTGCAATGTTAAGAAATTACCTCAGGATCACCTTGCGGAACCTCGTAAGAAATCCAGTTTATAATCTGATCAACATTCTAAGTCTTACAATAGGTATTGTCTGTTGTATTCTGATTATTCTATACATCAGTCATGAATTGAGCTATGATCGTTTTCATAAGCAGGGGAAATGGATCTATCGCGTAGCGATGGAAATGACAGATTCTGAAGGAAGCAGAAAAACCGGAAATGCAACGGCCGCAGTTGGTCCGAGTTTCCTGGAAGAGATTCCCGAAGTGGAACGGATGGCCAGGTTGAGATATCCTGCGGATGGATATTATCAATACGAGGGCAGGCAATATTATGATCCGGCCATTGTTTATGCTGATTCCACGCTGCTGAAGCTTTTCTCGTTCCGACTGATCAGTGGAAATCCGGAGTCCATTCTTTGTGAGCCCTATTCTGTTGTACTGACTGAAGAGACAGCGAACCATATATTTGGTGACCGGAATCCGATCGGAGAACAGCTCGTCCTGAACCAGGAGAACTATATGGTAACGGGCATCATTGAGGCTCCGCCAGCACAATCACACATCCGTTTCAGCTCCCTGATCTCCTTTTCGACCCTGTACAAAGATTCGAGGTTTCACATGGACTGGAATGGGGGGTGGCAATACTTTACCTACATCAAGCTTTACGAGGAAGCTGATCTTGAACGGGTAAAGGAGAGGATGCCGGATTTCATGTACAAACACATCAACTACATTTATGAGGAGGCAGGAGCTTCCCTGCAGCCGGTCTTCCAGCCTCTGTTCAGTATCCATATGAATTCGGAAATAGGGGATGGATTCGGACCGGGAGGAAGCCCCTCTTCTCTTCTTATCTATTCAGCCATTGCGCTTTTCATCCTGTTCCTTGCCAGCATTAATTTTATGAATCTTTCTACTGCCAGGGCAACCACACGTGCAAAAGAGGTAGGGATCCGGAAGGTGGTTGGTGCTCACCGGGGAAAAATCATCCGACAATTTCTGAGTGAATCCATACTGCTCAGCCTGATTGGTATGATACTGGCTTTGATCCTGATTGAGATCATACTGCCCAAGTTTAACATCATCATCAGCAGGGAATTGAGTTTGTATTCGGCTTCTAACTGGAAGATCCTTCTGCTCCTGCCTCTGCTGGTCATTATCATTGGATTCCTCTCCGGCAGTTATCCCTCCTTTTATACGTCCGCATTCCAGCCAAGCCGCATCCTGAAGGGAGATAATGCAGGTTCAAAAGGGAACACCCGGACCCGGAATATCCTGGTGCTGCTTCAGTTCTTCATTTCCACCCTGCTCATCATCTCCACCCTGGTTATTTACTTCCAGATCGGGTACATGAAAAACAAGGATGTCGGGTACGATAAAGAGAACATGATCATCATTCCTATGATTGATGAGGAGACACGCGACCGTTACGGGGTCATCAAAACGGAGCTATCCACCCTGGCGGAAGTGCTGAGCATCTCTGCTTCATCTGATTACCCTGGTCATTCTTTCACAAGCAACGGATATCTGCCGGAAGGATTCGAAGAATACCTTATGATCAATGTTCTGGACATGGATTTTGATTTCCTGGAAACCTATGGATTGGAGATCGTTGCCGGCAGGGGATTCTCAGAAGCTTTTCCGGCAGACAAAAACGATTACCTGATCAATGAGAAACTCGCTGAGCGGTTGGGCTGGGATGATCCGGTGGGAAAGACCATCTTCCGGGGATCCGACCATACGGTCATCGGGGTGGTGGAAAATTTCAACTATGCCTCCCTCCACGAAGAGATCAAACCCCTGATTTTCACAATGACTCCCTACATGGGTTACCGCTACCTTTCCCTCTCACTCTCCAAAAGCGATTTACAAAAAAGCATTCAGGGTATCCGCTCAATATGGGAGAAGCAGGTTCCGGGTTCCGATTTCAACTACTTTTTCCTGGATGATGAATTTGACCGCGTTTACCGGTCCGAGTTACAGTTCAGGGAAACGCTGATCTATTTCACCATCCTGGCCATCCTGATCGCCTGTATGGGTCTCTTCGGGCTGGCATCATTCACCACAGGACAAAGGACAAAAGAGATCGGTATACGAAAGGTTATGGGTGCTTCAGGCGGGCGGATCATGGGATCGTTTGCATTGCACTTTGCCAAATGGGTCTTCCTGGCAAACCTGATTGCGTGGCCGGTGGCTTACATCATCATGAAGAAATGGCTCCGGAATTTCAACTACCGGATTGATTTCCCGATCTGGATATTGATCATTACCGCTGCCGGGATCTCCCTGATCGCGATCCTGACCATAAGCTTCCATGCCCTTAAGGTTGCCAATACACAACCGGCAAAAACACTGAAATACGAATAAAAAAATGTTCAGAAACTACCTGATAACGAGTTTACGCATTTTCTGGAGGCAGCGCATTATTTCCGGGATTAACCTGGTGGGATTATCTGCCGGATTAGCCGGATCGTTCATCATCCTGTTGTTCCTGCTAACAGAAATATCATTTGACCGGTTTCATGAAAATGGGGATACCATCTACCGGATCGTCAGTCACGATACCGTCCACCAGACAAAAATTCCAGCCGCTCCCTATCTCCTGGGCAGGTACATCCGGGAAGAGATTCCCGATGTGGCAGAAGTGATCTCCATCTATTTTGCAGAAGACCTCAACATCAGCATTGAAGATGGGAGTACCGGCAGGAAACCGGAATTCATGGATGCTCCCCTGTTTCTCTGTGTCGATAGCGGATTTTTTGATGTGTTTACGTTTCCCGTTCTCCGGGGAAATACTTCCAGCCTTTTTGATAGTCCGAACACAATAGCCATCTCGGAAAAAATGGCTGAACGGTTCTTCCCTGAAACAGACCCTGTCGGCAGCACACTCCAGATCAATCACAAGGGGGATGAATTCTCCCTGACCATTCAGGCTGTATTCAGAGATTTTTACAAAAGCTCTTCCATCAAAGCAGAATACATATCCGGTATCGACCTGGCATTCGATTTCATGGTGAAGGACATTATCACCACCGGTGAGGTGGTAACCGACGGGGATTATTACCGAAATGACTGGATGGCTGCCTTTTTCCCGACCTTCATCCTGTTCGATGGCAAGGTCGATATTACAACAAAGGAGAAAGGAATAAATTCAATTGCTGGCTCCCACCATCCCGAAGATTCAAGAATATTCAAGCTGCAGGGTTTAAGGGATATTCACCTTAACTCCTCTGGTCTGTTCACCATCTGGATCCAGGTAGGTGATAAAAAAAACCTTTACCTCTTTTCGATCATCGGATTACTGCTCTTGCTGGTTGCTACCAACAATTACATATTGCTGGCTACAGCAAGCTCCCTGAAACGCGTGAGGGAAACCGGGATCAGGAAAGTCACCGGGGCAATGAAAAAGGATCTCTGGAACCAGCTCATTATTGAAAGTTCATTGTTTGCGCTGATCACATTTCCATTTGCACTGATCCTTGTTGAAATTTCATTGCCCAGGGTAAACCAGCTCTTCGGAACTACCCTGGATCTCTATTCAAGCAACATCCACCTGGTGCTCTTGTTTTTGCTGATCACCCTGGTCATCGGAATCGTATCCGGATGGTACAATGCCGTCTTCCTGTCACGATCAACTCCGGTTGAAATCTTAAAAGATCAATACACTGCCGGACACAAAAAGAACCTGATGCGCAGGGGACTGATCCTGATCCAGCTGATCACCTTCACCGGATTGATAGTTTGTGCCGGTTTTGTTGAGCGACAGATCCATTATATGATGCACAAAGATTTCGGTTATGCCAGCGATAATCTATTAAAGGTCAGGATAAAAGATGAAATATTCAAGTCCAATTGTCGCATTTTTTGCCAGGAGGTTTCTTCACTCCCTGGCGTAGTAGCCGCTGCGGGGACCATGTGGGCACCCCCGTCCAACAGTGTTTTCAGCTACCAGATACCCCATCCGC
>CAZTES010000106.1:0-5677 GCA_964612275.1 uncultured Rikenellaceae bacterium | reverse complement strand
CCGGGTCAGGGAAGTGGTGATCCGGATTCGTTCCGATCAGGATATTCAGGATATCACCCGCCAGATCACAGAAGTGTATCAGCGTTTATCACCCGATGCCAGGGTATCGGTCTATTCTTTTGATGAAGAACTGTATGATATGTACCAGGAAGAGGTAATCCTGCGTAAGATACTGGTCTTCTTTACCCTTCTTGTGGTCCTGGTTGCTTCCCTGGGTTTGTTCGGACTCTCCATGTTCCTGGCTGAAATACGGACGAAAGAGATCAGCATACGGAAAGTTCACGGTGCGGGTATCCGTCAGATTATCCATGCGGTCATGAATGAATTTCTGGTGCTAACCATCCTTTCCTGGGCAATCGCCTGGCCCGTTTCCTGGCTGGTCATCTCCCGCTGGCTGCAGAATTTTCCCTACCGTATCGGTTTTATCTGGTGGATCTTTTTGCTTGCCGGTGCCGGATCCCTGGTGCTGGTACTTATTGCCCTGGGGTACCAGTCCGTTCAGGCGATCCGAAGCCAACCCGCCCGGGCATTGAAGTATGAGTAAATGAGTAGTGAGAAGTGAGTCCCACCTTCTCCGCCATTCGGCGGATACGGCGGGCAAGGAGTGAGAAGTGAGTATTTTGTTCTCGGTACTCGGTAAAAGGAAGAAAGACATTTTTTTAGATCCGTAGGCCGTGCCTGACGGCATAACCTAATAACCTATTTAAAAACAATTTTTATACCTTTAAAAAAAAACTCATAACATCATGAACGCATACAACCCCCTACTGAAAAACATCCATTCACGAACAAATCCCTTTCAGATTTTCCTGATTGTTCCGTTGGTTTTATTTATCATACTGCCTTTCCGGGCAGAAGCACAACGCAACGGATTCATCATGGAAGAGGTGATGTCCTATCCTTTCCCTTCTGAGCTGTCTGCTGCTTCAACAGGATCCCGCATTGCATGGACATTCAACGAATCGGGGTTGCGCAACATCTATGTTGCCGAGGGTCCCCAATTCGAGGCAAGGCAACTTACACAATACCTGATCGATGACGGGCAGGCAATTTCCAGTCTTTCCCTGTCACCAGACGGCAAATGGATCGTTTATATTCGTGGAGGAGATTTCGGGTCAAACTGGGATGATGCATTACCGGTGAACCCGACCTTCAGCCCCGAACCACCCAAAGTTCAAATATGGAGTATACCCTTTGAAGGGGGTGAACCCATCCTGCTTGGCGATGGGACCAACCCGGTGATTTCACCTCAAAGCGACCGGGTGGCATTTGTGAAGTCCGGTCAGATCTGGACGGTTCCTGCTGATGGCAGCAGCACGGCTGAAAAACTTTTTACCTCCCGGGGAAGGAACGGATCGCCGCAATGGTCTCCTGACGGCAATCTGCTGGCTTTTCAATCGAACCGGCAGGATCATGCTTTCATCGGCATCTTCAGGGACAGGGAGACACCGATCCTCTGGATCGATCCATCCTTTAACCGGGACGGCTCGCCAAAGTGGTCACCCGACGGTACCCGGATCGCATTTATCCGTACACCGGGTCGTGGAGGGGCCCCGAATTCCATACTGACTGCCAGGCATTATCCCTGGATGATCATGACAGCCAGTGTCCAGGATGGGAAAGCCAGAAAGGTATGGAAAGCGCCTGAAACCATCCGGGGATCCGTTCCCTCAACCCAGGGAGGAACCAACCTGCACTGGGCTGCAAAAAAACGGATCGTGTTCCTCTCCTACCACGACGGCTGGCCCCACCTGTATAGCATACCGGAAGAGGGAGGAGAACCGTTGCTTCTGACTCCCGGCAGCTACATGGCGGAATACATCCACCTGAGTGCTGACCGCAACTGGCTGGTGTTCGCCGGCAATACGGGTGTCGATCCAAAGGATATCGATCGCAGACACATCGTAAGGGTGGCTGTGGATAAAAATGTTACCGAAGTGATGACGCCGGGGGAGGGACTGGAATGGACACCGGTCATCACCGGGGATGGACAGCACCTCGTTTACCTCAGTGCAACACCTCAGCGCCCTCCCCTGCCCGCTGTAATGAACATCGAAAACAGGCACACACACCTCCTTGCTGAAGAGAATATTCCGGACAATTTCCCGACAAAGCAACTGATTACTCCGGAACAGGTTATTTTCAAATCAACCGATGGTATTCCGGTTCATGCAACACTATTTCGGAGTGCCAGTGGACCGAAAAAGAAGCCGGCAATAGTCTATGTACACGGAGGTCCTCCCAGGCAGATGCTGCTCGGATGGCACTACTCATCCTATTACTCCAATGCCTATGCCGTAAACCAGTACCTGGCAAGAAGAGGGTTTGTTGTGCTCTCAGTCAATTACAGGCTAGGTATCGGTTACGGGTATGAATTCCATCGCCCGGTGGACGGCGGCACACGGGGTGCATCGGAATACAAGGATATTAAAGCTGCCGGTCAGTGGCTTGCCGAACAGGATTTTGTGGATGCAGAAAATATCGGTATCTACGGAGGTTCTTATGGAGGCTATCTTACCGCCATGGCGCTGGGTCGTGATTCGGAACTGTTTGCTGCCGGCGTAGATATCCATGGTGTTCACGACCGTACACAGGGACGGGTTCAATCGATGATCCTGCCGAATCAGTACGAAAAAGCCCCGGATGCTCAGCTTGCCCTTGAAGTTGCCTGGAAATCTTCGCCGGTGTCATCCGTTGACTCCTGGATCTCACCGGTACTGATCATCCACGGTGATGACGACAGGAACGTGCAATTCAGCGAAAGCACCGACCTGGTTCAACGGTTGATCAAAAAAGGCGTTCCGACCGAAACCATGGTGATCGTTGATGATACCCACCATTTCATGCGGTTTCAGAATCAACTGAAGGTCAACCTGGCGATAGCGGATTTTCTGTCGCGGTATTTGAAATAATATGGATATTCGTCGCCCGTACTTAAGTCGGGCGACGATAAATCTGAACCCATCGGGTAATAGAGAATGTATGTAGGGCGGCTTTTTAAGTCGCCTTGCAGTCGACTCTTCCATAGCCCCGTAAGGTGGCATAGCCATGCCTGCCCGCAGCAGGCGGGCCTATGGCAGATCCCTTCGGGAGAATGCCTTCGGCAAGGAGAGTCGACCCACACAGTTCCCAGCTTAGACGAAAAGATTGGGAAAGGGAAAAATCATTTAATGACGATCCTGCCTGCAGGCCTATAGGACTGATTAAGTAAAAAAACAACCGGTTCCGTAGGAGTCAAATGTTCGTCAGGCGACTTGATCTCGTCTGATGAATAAAAAAAATCGGTACCGGTAGTTTCGCACCTACGGAGCGAATGTTATTTAATGATGTTTAGTGCTACCAATGTTTTGCTCCCAAAGGAGCAAATATAGATTCATTAATACTCTGACATTATTGGATTATAAATTTTACGGTACAATCCCATTCGTCACCCGTCCCTGCCCGACTGCTTCGTTCAGGCGGGCGACTGCGTCATCCGCCAGCCCGAAAGAATGTCCGTCCCAGCCTCCGGTCACAGGCATATGGTTTTATCAATTTGCGGAGACGGCATTACCATTCAATTGGCAATGTCATTTCGAGCAATTTTTCGAAGGAATGAGAAAAATTGGAGAAATCTTCTCACATGAGTAACAAACAAGCATAAAGTTACACGTATAAACTTTTAGAATATTTCTCTCCCCCCGCTATAAGCGGGAGGGTCGAAATGACAGGATAGGTCGTACTCTTTAATAAAAGGCCGCACAGGATGAAGGGGAAACACCAAGTGCAACTTACTAATCTTTCCCCCTCGAAAGGTACCAGCTGATTATCAGGAAGCTTCCGAGGACAATGGGTATCAGGGAGATGATCAGTGTTCCAACAAGCAAATTGTGTGAGAAGATTCCAAAAAATCCGAGGGCAAACAATCCGAGCAGGGTAATCAGGATACCGCCCACCAGCTCCCACTTCCAGGCAATAATGACCAGAATTACCAGGATTAACCAGGGAAGGGCATTCGGGCTGTTCTTCAGGATCCCTTTGATCCCTCCTCCCAATTCTTCTGCCCCGGAGAGTAACGCAAAAACAAATACCAGAATTCCGAATATAAGGATCGTATACCGTGCTATGTTACGGAGGATTTTTGCTGTTTTTATTTTTTTGTGCTTTGAAGGTTGAGCTATTTTGATTTATGAGTTCTTGAATCCAGGCAGCAAGTTTTGCAAGACCTTCCTCAGTTGAAATTTCCGGTTTATATCCCAGTAAGTTACAGGCAGCGCTGATATCAAACCAGTGAGCAGTGCTAAGTTCTTTGATAAGGAACCGGGTTAGCGGGGGTTCAGACCGGATGGGAAACGTTTTATATATCCATTCCACAATGCGGGCAGTTCGTAATGCTGTATTTACTGTCATCTTTTTATCAACCGGTGAAATACCTGCCGATTTCAATACACGGTTAATAAATTCCCAAAGAAAGCATGGTTTCCCATTAGAAATAAAATAGGATTTCCCGGCAACTTTTGGATCCTTCTCAATAGCATTTTTTGCACATAGGTGCGCTGCCACAGCATTATCAATAAAAGTGGTATCAACCAAATGATCCTCAATACCTATTTGTCGCAATTTTTCCGCAACGGCTCTTTCCAAAACCTTGGGAATCAAATGGTTATCGCCCGGGCCCCATACCAGGTGGGGACGCAGGGAAAGGGTTTTCAATGTTGGCGAGTTTGCTTCAAGCACACATTGTTCCGCCTGTGCTTTGGTCGCCGTATAATGTGATAAATGCCGTGCAGGATAGGGCAGGGATTCATTCCCGCCCTCAATGCTTCTGCCATCAAAAACAACGCTGGCAGAGCTGGTATAAATCAGTTTGTTAACCTGGTTTACCCTGCAGGAGCGAATGAGATTTTTTGTACCCAGTACATTTGTTCGGTAATATTCGTGGAAATCTCCCCATGATCCTGCTTTCGCCGCAACATGAAAGATGGTTTCAACACCGGCACAAGCCTTTGAAACACGCTCCCAATCCTCCAGGTTTCCCCGGATTACCTCTACTCCTTTCTCTCTAAGCTGGGGATAGTCATTGCGTGAGAAACTGGCAACCCGGTATCCTTTAGCCACCAGCCTGTTGACCAGTGCTCCTCCGATGAAGCCACCTCCCCCTGTTACCAATATTTTCATTGCAACTTTCTTGCAGCCCAACGGGCTAATTTTTCCCTGAAGATCTTGGCGTTATGCCTGGCATCTACCGGGAACCTTCCCGGGAACAGGAAATGGGAAATATCCCTGGTAGCCTCACTGGCTTTTCCCATCTGAAGCAATTCACCAATTAGCTTTTTTCTGTTAAAGCCTGCATTCCCTGTTTTCAATTCGATACAGATTGCCGGAGTCATTTGTTTTGAATGGTTCCGGGGAATACCCACTAATGCAGAACGGGCCACCCGGGGATGCCGGTTAAAGATAGATTCAATGGGAATTGTAAATAATATCCCTTTCTCCGTTATCACCCGTTGTGATTTCCTTCCGTAATACCAGAGTCGCCCCTGGCTATCCAGTCTCCCTACATCTCCCATCCTGTGCCAGGTTTGCTCTTCCTGACGGCCAATAATCTTTGCCAGGCTATTTGCCTGAGGTTGGTTTATGTATTCTCTGGTTACCCATGCACCTCTGACAACTATTTCCCCCACTGAGTTGACAGGTA
>CAZTES010000105.1:6958-11174 GCA_964612275.1 uncultured Rikenellaceae bacterium | reverse complement strand
CCCGGGGTAAGCGACGAAGAGCGGTACAAAGAGTTACTGGAAGGACGGCCGGCAAATGGAAGAATGGTGGGTGATGAGGTGTACCGGTCCGATGATAAAGGGGAAACCTGGAGGAAAGTAAGTCCGGATGACGAAGAGGTGGGTGGCGGACCGGCATACTATTACCAGCAGGTACGGATCGACCCCACAGATGAAGATCATGTTTATATTCTCGGTGTCCGGATGTGGGAAACAAAAGATGGTGGAAAAACATGGGGCAGGCCCTTCCGTTTTGGTGGAGACAACCACGCCATGTGGATCGATCCCACTAACCCCAAACACATGCTGCTGGGTTATGATCATGGAATGGGGATTACCTACGATGCCGGTGAACAGTGGTACCATCCCGACAACCTTTCCCTTGCCCAGTTTTATGCCGTGGGTTTTGATATGGAGTTCCCCTATAACGTGTATGGCGGATTACAGGATAACGGATCGGTGAAGGGCCCCAGCACAAAAAGGAACGGAGGGTATATCCTCTTCGAAGACTGGAAGAGTACCGGGGGAGGTGATGGTATGTACAACGAGGTGGATCCCACAGACAGCCGCTGGCTCTATAATGAATCACAGTTTGGTCCACTGGCACGTATCGATCAGAAGACCGGCGAGCGCAAAAGCATTGCTTACCGGGAAAGAGGATTGCGGTTCAACTGGAATGCCCCCATTGTGATCTCACCCCATAACAGTGATGTCATTTACCATGGGGCTAATAAATTGCTGAAATCAACCTTCCGGGGCGAAAAATGGGAGGTTGTAAGCCCTGACCTTACCACCGCCGATTCGGCAAAGATTGTAGGTATCGGAAACATTCAGTATTGCACCATTACGACTATTTCAGAATCTCCGATTGTTGAAGGGGTTATCTGGGTTGGTGCCGATGATGGAAATGTGCAACTGACGAAAGATGGCGGGAAAAACTGGACCCTGTTAAGCAAAAACATCAAAGGAAATCCCGGGTACTGGGTCAGCCGGGTGGAAGCATCCCATTTTGATCCCGCAACCGCCTATGTTACCTTTACCGGCTACCGTCGCGACGATTTCCATCCCTTCATCTACAAAACCAGTGATTATGGTGAAACCTGGACTTCCATTGCGTCGAACCTGCCCGACGAACCGATCAATGTTGTTCGTGAAGACCTGGTCAATCAAAACCTGCTCTTCGTCGGTACGGAAATGGCAGTGTATGTCTCCATCGATGGAGGAAAGACTTGGACAATAATGAAGGGCGATATGCCAACCAATGCCGTGTACGATCTGAAGATCCACCCAAGGGAAAAGGAGCTGGTTGTTGCAACACACGGGCGCGGGATCTTTATCACCGGCATTTCACCCTTGCAGGAACTCTCTTCAAAAGTGCTGGAAAGTAAGGCATATCTCTTTGTCATTACACCAACGGTCCAGTGGGTCGCTCTTGAGGATAACCATGCAAGTTTTATTAACTATGATGGGGAAAGCAAACCGGCTGGAGTGACCATCAACTATTCCCTGAGAAACGATCTTCAGGAGGAAGTTAAGATTAGTATTTACCAGGGTGACCGCTTGCTCATTGTACTGAAAGGGGAAAACACAGCCGGGCTGAACCGGGTTATCTGGAGCATGAACAAACGTGATCGTGAGCGGACAGATAGAGAGAAGGAGCAACTGCAGCGTCAGATTGACCGGTTCAAAGAGTATGGATTATCCGATGAACAGGTTGAACAATACATGGGAAGGATGGATATGGAATACATCACCTCCCCGGTTGGCCCCGGGGAATATACCGTGGTGCTTGAAGCTGCAGGCGTGAATATGTCCCGCCAGGCACTCATCCTGAAAGATGCCTGGTATGATAAGTTACTGAAGCAGTAGCTTTCAGAGATAGTTGAGTACCTGGCTGCAGCATAATCGCCGCTGCAAGCTGGTAAGAGTTAACTGTTATTCGTTAATTGTTAATAGGTTAACCTGTCTTTTTCGTTACCGATCCAAAATCTGGTCATATTGCAACTTCGGTTCACTGCACGAGGAATACAAAACACAGTGATACGATGACTGTCGCGTTTGATCAACACTGAAAGCGAGTCATCGTATCACTTTTTATGGTAAGTTTACATTTACAAACAGGCAACCACCGTGTGAAACCCTTGTCTTTCATAATATAACATATATCAACGACCATGTTCCGCAATTTCATTACCATAGCCTTCAGAAACCTTGTTTCCCGCAAAGCCTATTCATTGATCAACATTTCAGGGCTTGCCATCGGGCTTGCCAGTGCAATACTTATTCTTCTCTATGTTCAGGATGAGCTTAGTTATGATAAATTTCACAAGAATTATGATCAGATATACCGTGTAGGATTGCACGGTACCATCCAGGGAAATGATATGGTTGTCGGTTTAACCTGTGTTCCTATGGCTGAGACATTGGTTAACGACTACCCTGAAGTTATAACTGCTACCCGCTTATTTTCACTGGGTGGTGAAGCTGTAATCAGATATGGGGAGAATAATTTCCTGGAAGATCGGTTCTTCTATGCTGATTCGAGCTTCTTTGGAGTATTCTCCAAAGAGCTGCTTTCAGGTGATCCTGCTACAGCGCTTGCTCGTGCGAACACGGTAGTTCTTACGGATGAGATGGCTGAAAAGTATTTTGGTGATGAAGATCCGTTGGGAAAGGTTATTGAAGTTGGGGTAGCCCGGTCTGAGTTTGAAGTGACAGGTGTTATTAAAAAATTTCCAAATAATTCACACCTGAAGTTTGATTTTCTGGCTTCAATGGTAACACTTCCAATGGCCAGAAGCACATTCTGGGTAAGCAATTCAATATATACTTATTTCCTTTTACAGGAAAATTTCCCTCCTGAACAGCTGGAAGCTAAGTTCCACGATATGGTCATGAAATATGTGGGACCACAGATGGAACAGTTTGTCCAGGTTTCGATGGAGGATTTTTTTGAAGGAGGGAATAAGTATGGATACTTTTTACAGGCCATAAAAGATATTCATCTTGAGTCGGATGTGGAATATGAACTGGAACCGGGTGGTAATGCAGCCTCAATCTATATTTTCTCAGTAATAGCATTGTTCCTGATTATTATTGCATCCATTAACTATATGAACCTGGCAACCGCACAATCATCTACCCGGGCAAGAGAGGTAGGAATTCGAAAGGTAGTGGGATCAAAGAGATCCAAATTAATTAATCAATTCTTAACTGAGTCGATGGTTCTCAGTTTTCTTGCTTTAGTTATCGGAATTCTGCTTGTCTGGCTGGTACTCCCTTCATTCAATACGCTTGCAAGCAAAGAGTTGGATTTATCGCTGATTGACAACAAGTTACTCATTCCTTTCCTGCTGGTTCTGTGGGTTTTTGTGGGATTGTTGTCAGGAAGCTATCCGGCATTTTTTCTGGCCTCTTTCCAGCCGGTAAAGGTGTTGAAAGGTAAAGTTAAGTCAGGTCTTAAAAGCCGGTATTTGCGCGGGATTTTGGTTATTTTCCAGTTTAGTGTTACCATTATTCTTTTTGTCAGTACGATCGTTGTTTCACGGCAGATGAATTTCATTCAGAACAAAGACCTGGGGTATGATAAAGAGAATGTTATTGTAGTCAATAGGATCTCTGCACTGCAAGATCAGAAAGATGCATTTCAGGAAGAGATTTCTAAATTTCCGGAAGTTATCCAGACAGGTTTTACAAATAGTCTGCCAACTGTTCTCTTCGGAAATACAGCATTTCGTCCGGAGGGAACTACAGCAGAAAATACACATGCCATAAATTTCTGGTATGTGGGTTATGATCTTCAAAAAGCGCTTGGTTTTGAAATGAAAGAAGGCCGTTGGTTTTCACGGGATATGCTCAGTGATTCAACAGCCGTAGTTATAAATGAAGCAGCCGTTAAAGCATTGGGTATGGAGGATCCGGTAGGAAAAAACCTGATGCTTATTGGAGGAAGTGATAATGGGGATCTTCCGTTAAAAATTGTCGGAATATTGAAAGATTTTCATTATGAATCCCTGCATAAAACCATCAATCCCCTCGTCGTAGGGTTTCTTCCTTCACAAAATTCCAGTTACCTGGTCGCCCGGATCCAGCCAGAGAATTACCAGGCTACTGTTGGTTCGATAAAACAGAAATGGGATGAATTTGTCCCGGACCAGCCATTCGAGTATTCTTTCATTGAAGATGATCTGAATACTGC
>CAZTES010000105.1:0-6858 GCA_964612275.1 uncultured Rikenellaceae bacterium | reverse complement strand
TTGTCCCGGACCAGCCATTCGAGTATTCTTTCATTGAAGATGATCTGAATACTGCTTATAATAATGATTTCCGGACAGGAACAATTTTTACAATTTTCTCCGTACTGGCAATATTCATATCATTGCTGGGTCTGATTGGTCTGGCATCCTACACAGCTGAACAACGGACAAAAGAGATTGGTGTAAGAAAAGTAATGGGGGCTAGTGTGTCGCTGATAATCAAAATGTTATCAAGAGAAGTGTTTATTCTGATCGGAATATCCACACTAATTGCATGGCCTGTAAGCTATTTTTTCATGAAAAGCTGGCTGCAAAATTTTGCTTTCCGGGTGGATCTGGGTGTTCTATCCTTTATTATCGCTTCACTTATGGCCCTGTTCATTGCCATCGTAACCGTGGGATTCAGGGCATACAGGGCTGCAACAGCCAACCCGTCCGAGTCGTTACGATATGAGTGAAACTAAGATTTTACAAACCTTTGATGCAGTAAAATCTTTTAGTCGAACTCATCCCGCCAACGGCGGGATGAATAAAAAATCAACCTACCGTAAAATCAATGAAATGAAATCCAATCATTAGAAAGAAAGACTATTTATCATGAGACATCTGGTTCGAATATGTATAATCATACTTTGTTACTCACTCCTGCCTGTGAGTTGCGAGGAGGATGTGAAGTTGGAAAGAAGTAAAATCATCGTTAATCCTCAGTTTGCCAAGGATCTGTTAAAAAAATCAAGTGATACAATCAACGTTGATATGATTGATTTTTTACTGGAAGTAAGTATTTACCCTGATTCCATACCGGTTGGTTCTCCTGGAGGAAATCGATTGATTTCCATGAATTGTCTTACCTCCATTGAAAGCCTGGTAGTTCCACAAACCATTAACCTGGTTAAGCAGTATGTGATCAAAAACGATAGCATTTGGATTAGTCTTTATGAGGAAGAGAATGAAGAAATCGATTCTAACAGGGTGAAAGTATGTCGGACATCGATCAATGGCCCATTATGGAATCCCGGGATCCTGGTGAATGTCGTTGCAGAGGGCTATGACAGCAAGAATGATGATACATTTTTTATCCGGGCCCTGGATCAAATCATTAATAGCAATTAGGGCACCTCTACTGATTATTTTTCGTCAACACAAAACTCCAATACTCATATTTGCCATTGCTGAATGCATTGAAACGGTCAGTACCTTTCGTTCCTGCCCATTTCTCAAAAGGTTTCTGAAGGAACCCCGGAACCTTTTTTTGGATCATAAACTCCCTTCGTTGTGTATCCATCTCAAGCCCCCTGGCTACATTTTTAGTAATTTCTTTTTCGCTGCTAATGTTAAAACCACAACTCTGTAGCTTATTACGGATCTCAGCCACTTTACCCTTTCCAATTACGTCGGCAAACAAAAAATAGCCGCCAGGATTCAATATCCGGTACACCTCTTTGAAGAATATTACAATATCACTATATCCACGTGCTGATTCAACATTCACAACAGTATCATACGATCCGGCATCGAAAGGTATTTTTTCTGCTCTTCCCTGAACGAAGGAGAGGCCGGGAACATTATAAAACTGGTTACAAAATCTAATCACTCCATGAGATATATCTACGCCAGTATACTTCTCTGGCTTATAATATCGTGCAATATAGTGTGCACCACCACCTCTGCCGGATCCAACCTCCAATACTTTTTTATTTAAAAGTTTCACCCGGCTCACTACATGATCATAAAGCTGAATAGGAAACCGGTTCCATTCATCTTCTTTCTTCAAATTAATTGTTTTATCACCATTTAGTCCTGCATAGCCATAGTTCATGAAGTTTACAGTACTGTCTCTATCAAAACGGTTCAGCAGGTTATGCCAAATTCGCCACATGGGTCTGCGGAATATTGCCGGTACCTCGCAATAATTATCAACTAAGTTTGCCATGATCGTCTGTTTATTTTTTCACAGCAACATTAAACCGAAAAAACAGATATATAAAATTCGAGGGCTGAATAACAGGGTTTTAGGGATCAAAAAGGTTAAATTGTGGCGGATGAAGCTATTTCAGGGGTGAATGACATGCTTATTGAACGCCGGAAATTATTTTTTTTACCTGTATAAGATATTGCCTGGATACAGGTATTTTTTCTTCGAAGATGTTCATCTTCAGGCTGTAACCGCTATAGCTTCGTACCAGTTTATCGATGTGCATGACATTAACAATGCTTGCGCGATGACAACGAACGAAATGATGCTGATTTGCCAGCTGTGACTCAATATTTTTTAATGTGTTCCTTATTAATCTTTTCTCAACCAGGCCGTTCTCCAGGTAATATATTTCAATGTAGTTATCGGCTGACTTTATGTAGATAATATTCTTATACTTAAGGGTAAGCTTACTGGATTTGTTACTGGAAATGATATCAATTTCTTCCTCCAAAATGATTTTATCATACTCCCTGACCTTTGACAGGTAATATTTGTTTTGCTCCTGTAAAATATCTATAACATTTGCCAGTGACT
The DNA here is from genome assembly GCA_964612275.1 of uncultured Rikenellaceae bacterium. GTDB lineage: Bacteria > Bacteroidota > Bacteroidia > Bacteroidales > VadinHA17. Next base: position 4,346 of record CAZTES010000105.1, on the reverse strand, counting down.
TGTTTTTATAAAGAATTAATAAAATAATTAATGGCAACAGGCACACTAAAACCACCTTGAACATGATATAAAGCGATAACGGAGCCTTGCCAACATACCGGATATAAAAAGCAAAAGAAGTAACGGTAAGAATCAGTAAACACAGGATTAAAATAACGGGTGGGCCGCTTTCCCATTCGCTGGTTTTGAACCATTTAGGAGTTAATAATGGTAAAAGAATAAGGGCACTACATGCTACCAGGAAGTACATTACACCAAAACCGGTAACAAACAACAAACGGTTATTGTAATCAAGCTGCTCAAGCGGAAATGGCTGAAAGAAAAGGACGAAAAGGAAAACGCCAAAGCTTAGAATAAACAACCTGCCCACTTCATCTCTGAGAGAAATTTTAATCCGATTTTTTTGATAATTCAACAGAAGAAACTACAGATTAGTAATGAACGCAAGTTACAAAAATCCATTCAGATTTCGATTTTTTTGGAGTTTTGTTAAAAATCCTGGATTATTCCCCCTCGCCATTACCTATTACCCATATGGCTACCATTACAGAAAGGTATTTGAAGCGTACTCCTGATCCCTGTAAACTATTTTACCGATCGAACGTTGTAGGCCTGCAAGCCTTTATCACCCTCCCGGATCTCAAATTCAACCTCCTGGCCTGTTTCCAGGTTGGGATTCAAGCTGTTCAATCCGGTTCGGTGAACAAAAACATCCTTGCCGTCGTCAACTTCAATGAAACCATACCCTCTGATCTCATTGTACCATTTTACTTTTCCTTTATTCATAGTCATTTTTCTAAGCGATTTCAACGAGTTCGATTTTAAATTCAAGGTCTTTCCCTGCCAGAGGATGGTTTCCATCAACAATGACACTATTTTCCATGACCTTGGTAACATGAAAATGGATCTCTGATCCATCTTCATGGGTCGAAGTGAGCTGCAATCCCACTTTGACCTCGACATTCTCCGGCAACAGGGCTTTATCCACTTCCTTGATTAGCTCTTTATATAAATCCCCATAAGCCTCCTCATGGGGAATGTTAATGACCTTTGTCTCATTTAACGACATGCCAATCACACCATCCTCGATAGGTTGTAGCAGATTTCCTTTGCCAACAATGAATTGCAGGGGTTTGTCCTGATCCTTTGAAGAGAATACCAAGCCGTCATCCGTTGTACACGTATAATGCACTTTTACGGAATCATCTTTTCCGGCTTTTTTCATAATTGATCTTTTTGATTAGTAAGATAAAAAGGCAGGCTCAAAAAAAAGAAAGCAACGATGAACTTATTTTAATCAGGCACTTAGCTTTGAATCTGCTGCAAAGGTACGCATAATAAATCGAACATCCCATTCATGTCCGGATTTATAAGGATTTACACGCAGCGCCCCGGAACCAGTATAACGAATCCGCCAAAGGCGGACAGGCTCTCCCGGTTCGATGTAACGAACCAGCCTGCCCGAACGACCTTCAGTTGGGCAGGGAGGTTCGTTTTACGGGGCAACGTGCAAACTGTACATCGAACCTCCCGGTTCGATGAAACGAACATGGATGTTCGTTTTACGGTTTTCCGGTCAGTTTTTTAAACGGGGCAATCCAGGCAGGGCTTAAAATCAGGGTCAGCGTGATCAGTGCCAAAATGATCTGGTAGGTGTAATCCGAAACAATTCCGCTCTGTCCACCAACGGAGAGGATTACAAAACTGAACTCTCCCACCTGAGCCAGCATCGCACCGCCCAGGAGACTTTCCCGCCAGGGCTCGCCAAGCATGCGCATAATACCGGTGTTGACGGCGGTATTGAGGATAAAAACCAAACCGACCAGCAAAAGAATGATGCCCCAGTTTTCGAGGACAAAACCAATATCCAGCATCATCCCCACCGATACAAAAAATATGGCCACAAAGAAAATGTAAAACGGTTCCAGGGTAATGTGGATCCAATCGGTTTCCCGGGTCGCCCGAACATAAATGCCCGCCAGAAAAGCACCCAGAAAGGGGGAGAGCTTGAAGAATTCGGTAAACATGACCATTCCAAAACAGATGGCCAGCGCTGCAAAGATCTGGAGCTCCTTATGTCCCTGGAAATAACTTAAAAAAGGCAGGTGAATCTCTTTCTTCCGCAACAGGAAAATAATCATGATAACCAGGACGATCCCTCCGATGAATTGCAAAATAAGGTCTTTTACCGGTACAGACTGTCCCTGCATCAGGTCTATGATAATGATCATGGGAATCAGGGCTATGTCCTGGACCAGCAACACCCCAATGACATTCCTCCCCACGTGCGTATCATTCTGCTTCCACTCATAAAGTAGTTTAATCACTACTGCGGTGCTGCTGATACTAATAACAAATCCAATAAGCAATACACGGATGAACCTCCAATCCATAAAGGTTCCCAGAAGAGCGATAATGCCAACTGTAAGTGCAATCTGGATCATAGTGCCTACAATCGGAATCTTCCAGTTCTTGAGTAACTCTTCCGGAGATATTTCCATACCCACGAAAAAAAGAAGGAATACCAAACCCACCATTTCAAACTGCTTTATGAACATCGTGTTCTGGACAAACCCGATTACATGCGGACCCAATAATACACCGACCAGGAGATAACTTACAATGTATGGTATACGAATGGACTTAAATATCAACCCCGTGATAAGGATGGAGAAAATCACAAGAGTATAGAGAGGTATGAGTGGATCACCATGCATATCACGAATATAATAATATCTGGAGTATAAACCGTTTTGGGTCTGAAAATAATCGGAAGCCCGTCATAGAGCTGTAATTCCCCGATCAAAGCTTAGATCATTATGGATTTGGGAAAGCAGGAACCGTGTTTGGACGCCGTGAGGACAGGCTTTCTCACAATACCCTTCACAATCCTGGCAAAGCCCTGCAGCATCTCCATCTATATCCTGGTAATATTGCATGGCTGCTTTTTCCATTCCCTTTGAATGAAAATAGTAATTATACCGCATGATCGTGTTTACAGGGACCTGATGAGGGCACTTGCTTTCACATTGGTTACACCCGATACGGCAGTTGAGAAACCCAAGTTTGCTTGTGAAGTCATCCATCAACATGGAAATCCGGCTATCAAGCGTTGTTCCTGAAAGCCTGATATATTTATCTACGTCAGAAAAATTGCGGAAACGGCAGCATATGGTATGTACATCAGGATTTGAAAGGATGAATTGTATGGCACCATCCTTTAACTGTTCTATATCATTCATATTGTACTTCCTGAAAAAACTGTCAGCCTTCTCCATCGCTTCATGTAGCCCTTCATAGTATTTTTGTTCTGCCTGGTTGATTTCACGACCTCTTTCCATCAGGGAGGAATAGTTTTCGTAGGCAAGAATCGGGTTTGACTTCATGATCATTGTACCAATATCCTGTTCTTTACAGGCTTTGAGTATTCGATCACCCATATCATAAGAGAGGAAGTTATACGGAATGAAAATTACATCAAACCGCCCATCCTCGATGGCTGCCATAAGAATATCTTCCAGGTTCTCGCTTGCTTCAGGCCCCCATTCCGGTCCGTGACAGGATAATCCCGTAAAACGAATTTTTCCTTGCTTTTTCAGTATGTCTGCTGCCCTGTGGAAATAATCATCCTTCACCCTGAAAATATTCTGTGCCTGGTGAATCATATAGAGATCGATATAATCGGTCTGTAACCGCTTAAGGCTTCCTTCAGCCCGTTGAATGACATCATCAGCAGATTTGAAAAGTCTCATGGCCGGATAGGCTTTGGTGGCGATGAACAACTTCTCTCTTTCAAACTCTTTGATAACATTCCCGATTAGGGCTTCATTCCTACCGTTGTTGTAACTTTCTGATGTTTCGACAAAATTTACGCCCGATTCAAGAACCGCTTTGAGAACAGAACTGCTGTATGGTTCTCCGGAACCGATATCCGATACCATGAAATTGGTTCTGCCAAGCCTTCGGTAGTTCTTTATCTTTGGTGGATCATCCTGGGGGCTAAATTCATAAGCTCTTGCGCTTTGGTGTGGTAGTATACCCGCACCCATTATAGCCAATCCGGTATCGCGTATGAATTTCCTGCGATTTTTTTTCTTTTTTCCCATACGAATGTGAGGTGAAATTCATAAAAAACTCTGAATTTATGTTCCTACAGCTAAATCTGGAATTTTCAATTGTAAAAACATGGTATTAAATTACTTAAAATTATGCATTTGGTAATGAAATATTTATAAACGTTTGGCAAGTTGCGGTCCATGCAATGATTTCCTGTTGAATATCAATGCAGTTGGACCGCTAACTATGGCTTTCAATATACCCAGGGGTTACCAATATTTCGCTCCTAT
>CAZTES010000104.1:0-11220 GCA_964612275.1 uncultured Rikenellaceae bacterium | reverse complement strand
AAATTCGAATCCTTCGAGTTGTTCAAAACCATGATCAACCGGATTAACAGGGATGTGATTGCAACCCTGATGAAGGGACATATACCCATCACGGATCCAAACCAGGTGCGCGAAGCGGAGAGGAGAAGAAAGCTGGATATGAGCAACCTCAAGACAACAAAAACAGATGTTCCTTCCTATTCCGAAAGTGAATCAACCGCAGGTGGCCCACCCCAGTCGCAGAAAGCTCAACCCGTCAGGGTGGATAAGAAAGTGGGCAGAAATGACCCGTGTCCATGCGGTAGCGGGAAAAAATATAAACATTGCCATGGTAGAGCGGGAGGGGCAGAGGCTCCGGCACCGCCGGGAAAGTGAATGATATTATTGGGTTATGCCTAAGGCCCGCCTGCCGGCCGGGCAGGCATCACTACGTGATTAAGTTATTGATTTAGTGAGGTGTCTGATTGAAAAACTTAAGAATTGGTAGGGTGATTAATAATTCAAAAAACATCAAATTCATACCTTAAAATCTTAGATTTGTACCAATGTACTCAATAACTTACTAACTACTAATAACTTAATAACTTTTTTCTATCCAAAGGGAAATCTGCCAGAGAATCGAATCTTTGAGGGATTTCCGGGTATTACTTCCGGCTACCCTCTATCTCTTCGACTATTCTGGAAATGTTGGTGTATGTTCCCCTGCTGACAGGCGTTAATGGAAGCCTCAGGGAATTGTTTATCAGGCCATTATTTGCCATAACCGCTTTTATACCGGCTGGGTTTCCCTCTACAAAAAGTGCCTGAATCAGATCCGTAAACCGGTAATGAATCTCCCGGGCAGCATCAAACTTGCCTGCCAGGGCAAGTGACACCATTTCTGACCACTCCTTCGGATAGGCATTGGCAAGTACGGAGATTACGCCATCTCCTCCAAGGGCTATGAGCGGGAGGGTTGTCGAATCGTCGCCGGATATGACCTGGAAATCATCCGGCCTGTCCCGTATGATCATGCCAATCTGTTCGAAATCTCCGGATGCCTCCTTGATCGCAACGATCGTTGAAAAATCATGGGCAAGTTTCAATGTAGTCTCTGCGGCAATATTAATGCCTGTTCTTCCGGGTACATTGTAAACAATGATTGGAACCGGTGAATGTTCGGCAATGGTTTTATAATGCAGGTAAATCCCTTTTTGTCCCGGTTTGTTGTAATAGGGAGCAACCGATAAGATCCCATCAACACCATCAAACTCACAGTTTTTTATTTGTTTAACGATATCCCGGGTATTATTTCCCCCTATGCCGACTACGACAGGTGCCCGGTTATTGTTGGTTTCAATGACACAATCGATCACCGCGTGTTTCTCTTTTTTTGCCTGTGTTACGGATTCTCCAGTTGTACCCAGAACGACCAGATAACTGATCTTGTTTTTAACCAGAAAATCAACCGTATTGCTCAATGATTTAAAATCGACGCTTGAATCACTTTTAAACGGGGTAACCATGGCTACGCCTGTTCCGGAAAACTTTTTCATGGATCTATTCAGGTTTTATTGCAATAGTGTTGACGATAATTCAGGACGGTTGATCACTTCCAGGTAATGTTTGACCTGGTCGATAAAATAATCAATCCTTTTCCCCTCATCGATCTGGATCATGAGGTCGTAAAACTCTTCATCACCGGCAAATCTGCCTACTTTGAAATGTGCCCGTGAGAGAGCAACGAGATACTTGCAGGGAAAGTTCTCCTTCATGGTACAGTCGATCAGAATATCAAAGTTGCTGGTCATAAACTTTTCAGCCTCTTCAGATATCGGTTTATAATACCAGTTCAGGTTTTTCTTCAGTACATAGTTGAAACCTTTCTTGAAAAGGTATTTATCCGGCAGTTCCTTTGCATTGACATAACCGAGCACATGGGTATTGAGGTATCTTTCCTTCAGGAATTTATAAAACTCCAGTACCCAGTCGAAATCTTCGTTATTGGTTCCGTCAAACAGGATGCCTATTTTTCTGGCTGTGGTAAAGTTATACACCATTTTGGTTCGCTGGAGTTTTTTCAGGTTTTTGCGAAGGACCCATCTTCCGATGCCGGATCTAATATTTGAAAATAGTACCACCTTACAATATTACGAAAAAATGCAGTTGGATTTTCCCGTAAGTGCTATCTTTTTTCACTGGCGGAATTTGTTATGTTGTTTGAGTCCGGCAATACAACACAACGCAATTGACGGATAATGCCTAACCCTTCGTCGGACGACTAAAGCTCGTCCGACGAATAGAGAGGGAAACCTGGAATTATATGGGTGTTTTCACCGTTAAGAAGTAAGATCTTACGACTTTACGGTTACCGATCAATTTTAACCCTTTGCTTTTTTACCCAGAACCGAGTACCTGTTTCTCTCATCACTCCTGCCTGCCGGCAGGCACGGCATCATTCCTCACTCCCCCCTCGCCCGCCGTAGCTTTCTTGAGATCCGTTGTCTTGGCGCAGGCTCATGCGAAGGCGGGACTCACTACTTACTTATCCTCTCCAAAAACTCCTCTTCCGAGATAATTTTGATGTTGAGTTTCTCGGCTTTCGACCGTTTAGCCGGTCCTATATTATCGCCTGCCAGGAGATAGTCTGTATTTCCGGAAACGGAACCCGTGTACTTTCCCCCGTGTTGTTCGATCAGCGATTTCAGTTCATCCCGGCTATGCTCCTCGAATGTTCCGGAGATCACAAATGTTTTACCGGCAAGTTTATCTGATCTGTCGTGCAGTTCAGCCGGATCGATCTCGAACTGCAGGCCTGCTTTCTGTAAACGGTCAATCAATTCCAGATTTTTGGGATCGGAGAAATATCGGATGATGCTGTTCGCGATTCGCTCACCGATTTCGGGGACTGCAGTCAGTTCTTCCCCTCCGGCATTTTTCAGTGCATCGATGGTAACGAACCGTCTGGCGATAGTTTGGGCAACTGTTTCTCCGACATAGCGTATGCCCAGTGCAAAGATCACCTGGGGAAAGGGTATTTTCTGCGATCCGTGAATGCTTTTTAATATCCGGTCGGCTGATTTCTCGCCCAGTCTTTCCAGGGGGATGAGTTGTTCTTTTTTCAGCCGATAGAGGTCACTCACATCGTGGATATATCCATTGTTAAAGAGCAGGTTTATTGTTTCCTCGCCCAGTCCATCGATATCCATTGCACGGCGGCTGATAAAATGCTCTATTCGTCCCTTAATCTGGGGTGGGCAACCGCTCTCATTAGGGCAGTAATGGTTTGCTTCTCCTTCATACCGAACAAGGGGTGTGCCGCATTCCGGGCATGTAACAGGGAATTCCACCGGTTGGCTATCTGCATTTCTCATCACTTTGTTCACGCCCACGATTTTGGGAATGATCTCACCTCCTTTTTCGACGAACACCCTGTCACCGATATGGAGGTCCATCAGCCGGATCTGGTCTTCATTGTGTAACGATGCTCTTTTGACCGTTGTTCCTGCCAGCAGGACCGGCTCCAGGTTTGCCACGGGGGTAATTGCCCCGGTCCGTCCGACCTGGTAATCGATGCTGAGCAGTCCGGTTTCAACCTGGTCTGCCTTGAACTTGTGCGAGATAGCCCACCTTGGAGACTTGGCTGTAAACCCGAGCTGTCTCTGCTGGCGCAAAGAATCCACTTTAATGACAACTCCATCGATAGCAAAGGGAAGCAATTTTCTTTCTTTGTTCCAGCGGTCAATAAACTCAAAAACCTTCTCGAGGTTTTCGCATCGTTCCATGTATGCAGAGATCTTGAATCCCCAGCTGCCTGCTTTTTTTAAATTCTCGTAATGGCTGTCAGATGCCAGATGATCACCCAGGAGGTAATATAAATAGCAATCCAGTGGCCGGCGTGCCACCAGGGAGGATTTTTGCATTTTCAGCGTTCCTGATGCTGCATTCCGTGGATTGGCAAACAGGTTTTCTCCGCGTTCTTCCCTCTCCTGGTTTAGTTTTTTAAATCCTTCCCCCGATATAAAAATCTCACCACGGATCTCAAACTCTTCCGGATAATCCGTTCCCCTCAGCCGGAGAGGGATACTTTTAACGGTCTTGACGTTTGCCGAGACATTATCACCGCGAATACCATCCCCACGGGTCACTGCCTGAATGAAAATGCCATTGCGGTAGGTCAGCCCAACTGCCGTTCCGTCATACTTCAACTCACAGGCGTATTCAAAACTATTACCGATCATTTTCCTGATCCGAAGATCGAACTCCTTCAACTCATCCCTGGAGTAAGTATTTCCCAGCGAGAGCATTGGATATTTGTGCACTACCTGCTCGAATTCAATGTTGATGTCACTGCCCACACGCTGAGACGGTGAATTGCTGTCCTGAAATTCAGGGAATTGTTTCTCCAGTTCAACCAGGTCATTCATCATCAGATCATATTCAAAATCACTGATTTCAGGCTGAGATAAAACATAATAGTTATAATTATGCTTCTCAATCTCCTCTCTGAATCGCTTAATTCTTTCTTCAGCGGATCCCTTATCCATGGCTAAGCAGATGGTTGCAATATTAAAATCGTTCTACATGAAACAAAATACGGAAAAGTCAACCAATTTTCAAGCGGAAATCGAAAAATAAAAGCTGTTAATCGTGAAAATGGCGATCAAAAAAGAGTATATTTGTTTCAGCAATGGTAACAGGAAGGCCTTTCGGAATTCCTGTTAAAAGGGAATCAGGTGAAAGACCTGAACAGTACCCGCTGCTGTAAGTTCCGGTTCGCCAGCGAGCCGTATCCGCCAAATCTGCCTGCCAGCCACAGACTGGTAATCCGGCAGGCAAACGGCGGATATGGGCACCAGGGCTGACGGATCAGGATCTTTGAAAACTCGAAGCCACTTTCCACCAGGATCACTGCAGGGACCGAGAAGGGTGGGGGGGAAGGTAATCAAAGATCGGAATAAGTCAGAAGACCTGCCATTGTTATAAATATGTTCGGGATTAAACAGATTGGGTATCTCATTGAAAAAGCTCATCTTACATTTAACCTTTTATTTCCTGGCTTCCCAGCAATGTTTTGTTTTTGCGGGTGATCCCGATACGTTGCATATCACCCCGGTTACGATTACCAATCCCAGGATCACCTTCTATTCGGAAGACAACAAAAGTATATCGATTGACTCACTCGAACTGGTGAGAAATTTCACCCTGAACCTCGGGGAGTTGCTTAGGCAGCATTCAACCCTAAGCATCTTGAGCTACGGGGGGTACAATTCACTCACATCCATCTCTTTTCGGGGAACAGGATCCAATCATACCCTCGTCACCTGGAATGGATTTCCTGTAAATTCATTGACAACGGGTGGGGTGGACCTGTCCCTGATACCGGTTGGGATCTTTGATAAGATCAGCCTGGTATACGGTGCGTCAGGGTCACTCTATGGCAGCAGTTCCATCGGGGGGGCCATCATGCTGGAAAATAGCACGGACTGGACCAACAGGCTGAGCGGAGGATTGAGTGCAGGGATGGGAAGTTTCGGCTACCGGAGATATGGATTGGATGCTGCAGTCGGAAATGACAGGATCCAATATAGCATCACCGGTTTTTTTAACCGGTCAGACGATAACTTCTGGTTTACGGATACACAGAAATCAGGGAACCCGAAAGAAAAACTGGATCACAACAAACGGGTATCCTACAGTATTCTTCAGGAACTGCACCTGAAGCTTCCGGGAAATAACAGACTGGGACTGGGAGTATGGTATCTTGAGAAAGAGAAGGAGATCCCGGAGATCATGGGATCCTATGGTGTTTCAAACCAGGTGCAAAAAGACAGCCTGCTGAAAGGATACATTCAGTGGACTAAACGAACGGCCAGGTCAAACCTTATCCTCAAGTCTGCTTACCTGATGGACTTTTTGAGATACACTGACAAGCTTGATTCAGAGGACGAGAATTATATCATTGATTCAAAAATTGAGAGCCACCGGATAATGAATGATATAAACCTTAGAGTATATCTGAATCATTTTGTCTCGTTTGATATCGGAGGTACCTTCAGTTACCTTACCGTCCATACCAGCAACTACGGATCCGATCAGGATGAGATTCAGGGAGGTATTTTTAGCGGAATCAAGGCGCAGCTGGGTAATTGGGTTACCAACATTACACTGCGAAAAGTTTTTACACCGTATAAGGATCCCTCTTTACTCTATTCTGCCGGGCTTAAGGTCTCCTCGAATTCGAACCGGCTCACCGGCAGGGTGAATCTGTCCAATAAATACAGAACACCCGGGTTCAATGAAAAATACTGGCAGCCCGGAGGGAACAGGGATCTGAAACCTGAAAAAGGATGGGGACTCAATTTTGGGGCTGAATGGACGACCTGGAAATCGAATGATGGTACAGGATATCTCCGGATTGATGCTGATGGCTATACATCCCAGATTGAAAACTGGATCCAGTGGGTTCCTTCCGAGGTGAACGGCATATGGAGCCCGGTTAACTACAGGAAGGTGTGGACACGGGGTGTCGAATCTACGGTAAAGCTGAACAAAAACTGGGAAGAATTGTCCTTCCGGATTACAGCCGGATATGCTTACACCCGGTCAACAACCGAGGATTCCTCAGATGGCTCGAACCGGAAGGGAAACCAGTTGAAATACATTCCTCTCCATGCAGTGAATGGATCCCTGAACATTCAGTATAAAGGGCTGTACCTTCTGCTATCGAACCAGTTCACGGGTACCCGGTATACGACAGATGAAAACGATCCATCAGAGAGGATGGATCCCTATAACCTGAATAATCTCCTACTGGGAGTACATCTTGGACCAGAGGAGCATGTCACCCTTCAAGCCAGAATAACCAATCTGTTTAATATCAACTACCAGGTCATCTCTTCATACCCGATGCCCGGAAGGGGGTTTTATGTGGATCTGGTGGTAGGGGTGAAGAAGGTGAAGAAAGATAAAAGATTAAAGATGAAAGATTAAAGTAAGTTAAAAGTTAAAGGTTAAGGGTTAATTGTGAGGGGGATGGAGAAGGAAAGTAGATTGAAGGATAGAGGGCAGTCCGCAGTATGCAGTAAACAGCCTGCAGAAGGCAGAAGAGGTGAGTGGCGAGAGAAACAGGTGCCCGGTCCTCGGTGCTGGTTGCTCAGTAAAAGAATGTTTCATTTTTTCCATTAAGTGAAAAGTGTAAATCGATGTACTCAATAACTCAATAACCTACTAACCACTAATAACCATTAATAACTTTTTTTAAAAACCATCATGAAAACCACATTGCCCTATTGCATTTTCTTTTTAGTCGTTGCTTTTCTTTCATCCTGTTCGGAGGAGGAGAACAGACCCAAAGACACAGGTTTTCTCCATGGATTGTATATCGTAAATGAAGGGAATTTTCTAGGAAACAACGGCTCCATCAGTTATTACGACCCCGATTCGGCGAAGCTGGTTAGCAGACTGTTTCAAACCATCAACCAGAGGACTCTTGGCGATGTGGTTCAATCCTTTGGTGTGGCTGATGATAAAGGATTTATAGTGGTTAACAATTCACAAAAGGTAGAAGTGGTTGATATGGAAACATTTGTCTCCATTGGTGTCATTACCGGTACTGATTATCCCCGGTATTTCCTGAAAATCGACAAATCCAAAGGCTACCTGACAAATGGAGCTATGGGAGGGAAAGTTCTTGTGATCGATCTGCACTCATTAACCGTAAGTGACGAAATAACCGTTGGCAATGGCCCTGAAAATCTGATCCGATGGAATGACAAGGTATTTGTGGCAAACAGCGGCGGGTGGATACATGATAATAAAATAAGCGTGATTGATGTGGATGCTGATTTTGTAACGGACAGTATCGAAGTAGGGGACAATCCCATTGATCTTGCTGCTGATAAGAACGGTGATATCTGGATCCTGTGCAAAGGGAACGTGGTATATGACCAGGAATGGAACATTATTGATGAGACCGATTCAGAGATATACGTTGTCAACAGTGATGACCTGTCGATAAGAAAATCATTTGTTGTGGGACAAACCGGAGACTATTTTAGTCCGGTACGACTGGCTTGCAGTCATGATGGCACGGTGATCTATTACCTGGAAGCGGATGGTATCTATGCAATGGATATTACGGATGCCAATCCTCCGGGTGCACCGCTCATAGGCAGATCATTTTATGGACTTGATGTGGACCAAAACGATGGAACGATTTTTGGATTATCAGCCAATAACTTCACAGCAGATGGTTATTTGTTCCGTTATACCCCTTCCGGTATGCTGATCGATTCCTTAAAGGCAGGCATTGGTCCGAATGGTGTTGTAACGAATTAATTTAGAGCCGCTATGGAAACGTTTGATAAAAATCATCTCAGACCCCTTCAGATCGCCATGGCAATCATTCATTCTTTTTATTTGATATATCCTATATTTATACTTTATAAGTCATACCACGTCTTGCGTTATAATTATTGACAGATTGAAATATTTTCGTGCATACTGTTTTCGTCCGATCAGATCTCTGATCCTGTCAGCCATTTTTTTACTACTGGCAGGCAGCATGGTTGTACAGGCACAACTTAGTTATTCCGGAAGGCCTATGTTTGCCGGGCGAACAACTGAGGAGAATGTACCTGTTATCACTCTGCCTTCTTTTGATGAGATGGCCTTTGCGCGTGAGATTGAAAGGGGCAATCCCTGTTTCAAAGCATTTCTTTTTGCCCGGGATTTCAAGGTTTCGTATCACACGGGCAATTCCGGTTTGTGGACCCGGACAGCCGATGGCAACAGCATCTGGAGGTTAGGGTTTCATTCCCCGGGTGCCCGGTCGATAGCCGTCACATTCAGCACCTTTGATATTCCTCCGGAAGGGAAGGTTTTTGTATACTCCCGGGGTGGTGAGGAGTGTCTGGGTGCATTCACACGGCATAGCAGGGGAGGGAATGATGGTTTGAGTGTGGCACCTGTTTCCGGCGATATGCTTTTCATTGAATTCCAGGTCCCGACCTCCCTGGTTCATCAGTGCGCATTGACTGCAGGCATGGTATCCCACGGATTGGGTTATGCAGGCGATGAGCAAACCAGGGCTGACAGTCTGTCCGGCTTTTCCGGGTTCTGCCAGGTAGATATAAACTGTGCTGAAGGAGATGATTGGCAGGTTGAGAAACGTGCTGTTTGCCGGATTCTTATCCACAAGTTCCTTGCACTGCAACCCGGGGATACGGCCCGCTGGGCTGAGGTATGCTCCGGTGTTCTGGTAAACAATACACGAAATGATGAGCAGCCCCTGTTGTTGACTGCCAATCACTGCATCAAGAACGGTTATGAAGCAGAGAATGCTGTTTTTTTCTTCGGATATGAAAGTCCGTGGTGTGACGGACCGGAGGGGTCCAACAAAAATTCCCTGTTTGGTTCGTCCCTTCTTGCCACGTCGGATAAGATCGATTTCACCCTGGTTGAGATGGATCAGGATCCCCCGGAATCTTATGAGCCCTATTATGCCGGATGGAACCGTAGCGAGGCTGCTCCAGAGAGGACAGTCTGTATTCACCACCCCCAGGGAGATGTAAAAAAAATAGCACTGGATAATGATCCTCCCTTCATTTCCGCCTATTCCGGCCTTGATCCTGGATCATGCTGGTTGATTGACCGTTGGGAAACAGGAACAACCGAATCCGGTTCATCGGGTTCTCCCCTTTTCGGTGCGGATCACAATGTCATCGGAATTCTTTCCGGTGGGATTGCCACCTGTGTCAACCCGGTAATGGATTATTTCTGCCGGTTATATACTGCCTGGGATAGCTATCCTGATTCTCTGAGTCAGCTCAAATACTGGCTTGACCCGATTGATGCCGGACGGGTTACCCTACCGGGGCAGGATCCCACCCGCATCCGGGATGCAACCCTTACGATCTTTCCCAATCCTACCAGACGGGAAATAACCATTGAGTTCAAGGATTCGAAGACAGCGGTGGAAGTCCGTATTTATGATCTTTCCGGTCAGTTGTTGTTTGCTTCAACAAGATTTTCGTGTGAACCATCTGCCTGGCTCGATATCTCCTGGCTTTCAGCCGGTATTTACATTATCCGGATAACGGACGGCAACTCTGTTTTTACCAGGAAAATTGTGAAAATAAATGAACAATAACCCGAATTCAAAGACAAGAAGTGTTGCATCACTTTTATTCCTGGCATGCCTCTTCCTGCCGGCAGGATTGTCCTGTACCCGGCATGATGGTGATCCGGGAACAGAGATCCTTGCTGATAGTGCAGGGAATTCTACGGGTATTCGCTTTGCAAAAGGTTTTACCATCGAACAGTTTGACGAATACCGGCTTATCACTGTCACCAATCCCTGGCAGGGAGCCCGGGATATTGTTATCCGGTATTACCTGGTGAGTGGTGACAGGATCCCGGAAGGTGTGCCGGAAAATGCCCGCGTAATAAAAATCCCCATTCAACGAATAATCTGCATGTCCACCACACACATCGGGATGCTGGATTTTGTTCATAAGCTGGAAACCCTTGTGGGTGTGTCCGGCAAAATGTACATCAATAATCCCCGGGTGAACGACCAGCTTGCAAGAGGAGAGATCATTGACATCGGGTATGAGCAGAACATTCAGTATGAAGAGATGATCACCCTGAGACCCGAACTGGTGATGACCTATGGCATAGGCAGTGAAGTGGCAGGGTATGTCAATAAATTGCAGGAAGTGGGAATCCCGGTAATCATAATCGGCGATTACCTCGAACAAACTCCGCTGGCAAAAGCCGAATGGGTGAAGGTTGTCGCTGCACTGTATGTGCTGGACGATCCTGTAAACGAAAAGTTTGAGCAGCTGGCAGAGGAGTACCGGAAGGTAAAAATGCTGGCCGCAGACGTGAAAATTCGCCCGGAAGTAATGATTGGGCTTCCATGGAAAGATACCTGGTACATTCCAGGGGGCAACTCATTTGCTGCCAATTTTATCCGGGATGCAGGGGGTTCATACATCTGGGAGGATAAACGTTCTCAGGAAGCCATTCCCTTTAACCTTGAGGCGGTTTATGAGGAGGCAAAGGATGCCGATATCTGGATCAATCCGGGTATCGCTGAATCACTAAAAGACATCATTTCCGTTGATGAGCGGCTGATCAACTTCAAACCGGTCCGAACAGGCTTGGTATACAACAACAACCGCATCCTGAATGAGCAGGGAGGAAATGATTACTGGGAGTCCGGGATCATGAATCCCCAGAAGATCCTGATGGACC
>CAZTES010000103.1:0-11290 GCA_964612275.1 uncultured Rikenellaceae bacterium | reverse complement strand
TTATCTGGGCCTCAGATAAAACGGGAGTTGCAATGAAAACGGTTTCGTACTGGTTAATCATAATGTAATGGTTTGGTTTTTTTTCTTGAGAGCGACACTTTTGCCGAAGGAATTCTCCCAAAGGGATCCCTTCGGGACTTTGGAAGAGTCGCTGCTCATTTTTTTATTATTTTGGAGCGCAAAAATAGAACTTTTTTTCCTGCAAAGCAAAATATATTCGGAATTTTCAAGGGACTGAAAACCAAAGTGCTGAATTGAGCGTTCTGCCTGTTAATAAAATGGACCATGAAATTGGATCTCTTTCAGTATATTTGTAGTTTGTGTCCCCTGATATTCTGCTTTTTCAGCAAAATCGGGTAGCGCATGCATGCTAACCAATAACCATAGAGGATTTTATGGAAAACTACATTGTTTCGGCAAGAAAATACCGGCCCTTAACCTTTGATGCCGTCGTGGGACAGGAAGCCATAACCAGCACGTTGAAGAACGCCATTAAGAACGATCACCTTGCCCATGCCTACCTTTTCTGTGGTCCCCGGGGAGTGGGAAAAACCACCGTTGCACGGATCTTTGCAAAAACGATCAACTGCCAGCAGGTTACTGACCGGGTCGAACCGTGCAATGAATGTGAATCGTGCAAGGCATTCAGCGAATCCCGCTCCTACAACATTCACGAACTGGATGCTGCATCAAACAACTCGGTGGACGATATCAGGAACCTCACCGACCAGATCAGGATCCCTCCGCAGATTGGCAGGTACAGCGTTTACATCATCGATGAGGTCCACATGCTTTCCGCTTCTGCTTTCAATGCGTTTCTTAAAACACTGGAAGAACCCCCGGCACATGCCGTCTTTATCCTGGCTACAACGGAGAAGCAGAAAATTATTCCCACCATTCTTTCGCGTTGCCAGATCTTCGATTTTAACCGGATAAAGGTGAACGATATGGTTGAGTACATGCAACATGTAGCGAAAGAGGAGAAGATTGAAGCCGATCCCGATGCGCTGACAGTCATTGCCAACAAAGCCGATGGAGCCATGCGCGATGCACTCTCCATCTTCGACCAGATGGTCAACTTTGCCGGCACCTCATTCGGCTACAAAGAGGTGATCGAGAACCTGAATGTTCTGGACTATGACTACTACTTCCGGATCACCGAATCCTTCCTTCAAAACAACCTCATCGATAGCCTGATGATCTTTAACGAGATCCTGGAAAACGGTTTTGATGGCCACCACTTCATCACCGGCTTGAGTTCCCATCTGAGGGACCTGCTCGTATGCAAAGATCCGGTAACCGTTCAGTTGCTGGAAGTAGGCGCAACCATCCGTGAAAATTACCTGAAACAGTCAAAACAATGTCCTGTCAATTTCTTATACCGGGCACTGGATATCTGCAGTGCAACCGACATCTCCTATAAGAACAGCAACAACCAGCGACTGCATGTTGAGCTTGCCCTGTTTAAAGTGTGCCAGATCACCGGCAAAATAGAAGTCCCGGACAAACCCCTTCAAAAAGACGCCAGACCCGTGGAGAAAAGTAAACCGGAAAAGGATGATACGGCTTCACCAGGGATGAAGCAGACGAAGGAGGAGGAGCCGGAAGAGGTTGAAGAAAAGGAGGAACCGGAAGAGGTTGAAACCGTGGAAGCAATTTCCGGTGGTGAGGAAGTAGAGAAGGCGATGACCGCGGAAGAAGAAGACCGGTCTGAGAAGGAAACGAAG
Organism: uncultured Rikenellaceae bacterium; assembly: GCA_964612275.1. Taxonomy (GTDB): domain Bacteria; phylum Bacteroidota; class Bacteroidia; order Bacteroidales; family VadinHA17. The sequence goes on along the minus strand of CAZTES010000103.1, from coordinate 9,563 downwards.
GAGGATGAGCCGGGCGTCCCCCCGGAAGGGGAGGTGATCAGCGAAGAGAAGGAACCCGAGCCTTATAAACCCGCCACAACATCAATCAAAGACGCGCTGAACGGTTTGCATAAGGCGAACAACGGTGGAGGCGAAAGCCAGTATACAACCCCCGATCAACCCACGGAAATATCCAGTAAAAAACCGTTTGATACCGATACACTGATCAGTAAATGGCAGATTTTTGCCGAGTCCATAAAATCAGAAAAACCCCGGCTCTCATCAACACTCAAAACGCAACTCCCGGTGCTGGGCGATAATTTCATGATTGAGGTGGAAATGGATAACCTGGCACAAAAGGAAGATTTTGACCGGGCAATCAAAGCCGACCTGCTCGATTATCTCAGAAAAGAACTGCTGAACGATACCATCGAGATTAATGCGTATGTTGTGGAAGAAGAGAACAATAAAAATTCCCTTTATACCGATGAGGAAAAATTCAACCACCTGAACCAGATCAATCCAAACCTCGGGAAATTGAAGCAACAGTTCAATCTCGATTTCGAATAACACGTGCCTTTTATGCTGTGAAATAGGAAATTTCCCGTAATGATATATTTGTCCGGGATATGAATTTTCCTATTTTTGTTTCCAGTTATCAACCAACAAAACAAATTATGAACGGACAAAAAATTACCATTCAGAATGGGCAGTTACAGGTACCCGATCATCCAATCATTCCTTTTATTGAGGGAGATGGAACAGGCCCGGATATTTGGGCAGCATCGGTTCGGGTTTTTGATGCAGCTGTTGAAAAAGCTTACTCGGGTAAACGCAGGATCATGTGGAAGGAGATCTTTGCCGGAGAAAAATCCTACAATAAAAACGGTGAATGGTTGCCACAGGAAACCCTGGATACCGTAAGGGAATACATGGTGGCAATTAAGGGTCCCCTGACAACCCCGGTGGGTGGGGGCATCCGGTCGCTAAACGTAGCCCTGCGGCAAATCCTCGACCTCTATGTCTGCCTTCGCCCCGTGAAATATTACCAGGGGGTACCCTCACCGGTGAAGGATCCAACAACCACAGATATGGTAATTTTCAGGGAAAACTCGGAAGATATATATGCCGGCATCGAATGGAATGCTGGTACGGATGATGTGGAAAAGATCATGAATTTCCTGCTGAAGGAGATGAAGGTCACCAAGATACGCTTCCCGGAAAGCACCTCCATTGGAATAAAACCGGTTTCCCGCGAAGGAACACACCGGCTGGTTAGGGCAGCCATAAACTATGCTATTGCTCATAACAAACCATCGGTCTGCCTGGTCCATAAAGGGAATATCATGAAGTTTACCGAAGGGGCTTTCAGGGACTGGGGATACGAGGTCGCGAAAGAGGAATTCGGAGCCAAAGAACTGGACGGCGGTCCATGGTGCATGATGAAAAATCCAAATACCGGGGAAGACCTGCTGATCAAGGATTTTATCGCGGATGCATTCCTTCAGCAGATCCTTACCCGTCCTGCCGAATACTCGGTCATTGCAACCCTGAACCTCAATGGCGACTATATTTCCGATGCACTGGCGGCTATCGTGGGCGGCATCGGGATTGCCCCGGGCGCAAACATAAACTATGAAACAGGTCATGCCATCTTTGAAGCCACGCACGGTACAGCACCCAAGTATACCGGACAGGATAAGGTCAATCCCGGGTCGCTGATCCTTTCGGGTGTTATGATGTTTGAATACCTGGGATGGCATGAAGCCGGTGAACTGATCGTAAACGGAATAAAGGCTTCCATTAAAAAGAAACGGGTAACCTACGATTTCGAACGGCTGATGGAGGGAGCAACCAAACTGAAATGCTCCGAGTTCGGAGACGAGATCATTAAGAATATGTAGGTGCTGTGCGCCCGACTGCCCGTACGACCGGGTCATCCGGGCGGGAACGTCGTCAAGCGGGGTTCCTCGGTCCTGGGTAAAAAAGTATGGTGCAGAGAGTATGGAGCAATGAGATGTGAACAGTGAACTGTGAGCAGTGAGTAGATTCGAGATACGGGTTACGGGATATGAGTTAAGGTACTTTTAGAGTATGTGACTGTGTGACGATGGGATTGAGATGAAAAGTACGCAGTATGCAGTCAGCAGTGTGAACTTCGTCAGACCACTAAGCACTAGATTGTGTAGAAGAAAATTGGTCTGACGAATAAGGATTTATTAATCGCGTCTCTGCATCCGGTGAATCAGAAACCCCGGGATTGTCCAATTAAAATTACCCGAAATGCCTCATGATTTTATCCATGTAGCGATGTAAGATCTTACGTCTCTACGTTGAAAACACCCGCAAATGTTATGGATTTTATGCATCTCAAACCCGGTCCAACTATCCAGCAGGAAAAGATAAATATTTTCAAGCCCCGATAGGGGCGGCATGTTTTTAGAAACGCCACCCAACAATCATCTCCGGGCCAACTGCTCAGCTTTTTAACAGGAAAGCGCTCCTTGGACCGAACTACACCAGGCGTTAGGTAAACATAACCGAAAACTGGAAACCGACTGTGTCCACTGACTTCGTCGGACGAAGCCGACTACATCGGTCGAAGTCCGAAGCCTTCTTTGAACACCATATCCGCCTTAGGTGGAGAGGGTGTTGGAGGAGGTGGAGAACCGAGAACCAAAACCCCTGCCTGCCAGACCTGCGGCATGCACCTGCCGAATAAATGCACCGGGCAGTATGATTGAAAGCTAAAGTTCATTATCTTTATTACACCATAAACAAACTAAAAACCGATCGGTTATATGAGCAATAATGACCATTTTTCATCTCATCTCGAGCAGTTCCAGATTGCTGTACTGACCACTACCTATGTCATTTTTTGTCTGGCTTTTATCTCCTGGTTCATTCTCCCCGGATATATCTATCCGCTTTTTAAGGGGGTGACAACCATTATCATGACGATGGTTTTTATCGTAATCTTTGTAGTGTTTGGTGCTGTTTTGTATGTGTTATTCCGAATCCCCTTCCATTTACAATACAGTTTTGATGATATTAAAAACCGGATTGCCAATGGAAGTATTGCAACCATCGGTGAGTTGGAAAAGGAGTTATCTGACTTCATCATTCAGTTTTTTGACTTTGCTTTTTTCGATATAGAAGAGTGTGCCATACAGATCAGGAACAGGAAGATTTTCTTTTCATCGGATCACCTTCAAGGACTTTTAAATTATGATGAAATGGCAGCCAGGGCAGTTGAAACTCAAAAATCAATCCGAGTGGGTAAAATAAGATACCAGTCCGGGAAATATCATGTGTTGCTGGTTCCTGTATGGTTTGGAGAAGAATGGTATGGTTATATCCTGGTATTCTCGAAAACACGGTTTATCCCCTTTACCAGGGAAATCCTGGAGGATTTTGAAAACAATTTTATCGATGATCAGATCATTCATGTGCATCGACTGGAAACGGCCAGATAACCCCTCAAAACCCTGCCAAATAAATATTAAAATTGCTACATTGTGGCACGTTAAATGATTTAAATCAATAAGTACGTGGCTTCTTTTTTTGGTATTACTATCCCCTTTTTGCTGATCGCCCTGAGCGGTTATATTATCTGGAGAAGCACCGATGGTTTTGAAAAGGCAGCTGATTACCTGGGCAGAAATCTTACCCGGGGGATAAAGGGTGCAACCATTAATGCTGTTGCCAGCTCCATGCCTGAATTTCTTGCCACGTTGTTTTTCCTTTTCTATATTGCTGACGTAGGCGAATTCGAAGATAGTTTCTCGGGGGGCATTGGCATTACCGCCGGAAGTGCCGTATTTAATATCCTGATCATTCCCATTATCGTCCTGTTCTGGGTGGCAATCACCAAAAAATACAACCGCATTCCACTGGATAAAAAATTGTTAAAACGAGACGGACTGTTCCTGGTGGCTGCCAATCTGATCATGCTGTTCATTATCCGGCAAAAAACGCTTGATGCAGTGGACGGAATTTTTCTCATCATGATCTACCTGGGGTACCTTTTCTTTTTATGGAAAGTGTTAAAAAGAAGTCCCGGCAAACCAAATGCCGGTACATATTATATGGCACCGTCCTCACGGGGAGTGTTTATGAAAATAGTCAGAATTGATGTATCATTCTGGATCATGAAGGGGAAAACAATCAATACGAGGCTTGCCTGGACACAGCTTTTAATAAGCGTTGCGATCATGTGCATCGGGACCTGGCTTCTGGTGAAAGGAACGGAGCTATTGGGTGCCGATGAATATTCTTTTTTTGGACTCCAGGGGCTGAAAGGGCTGAACATCCCTATTATTTTTGTTTCAGTCATTCTGGCAGCTGCCGCTTCCAGCCTGCCCGACACCATGATCAGCATGCGGGATGCCCGTAAAGGGAATTTTGATGATTCAATATCCAATACCCTGGCAAGCAACATTTTCGACATCTCCTTTGCCCTGGGTTTCCCCCTCCTTATCTATACCCTGATCAATGGTCCCATTGAAATGTCCGAAATGGTCAGACGGTGGAGCCTCGGCATATGGATGATCCTGTTCCTGATCAATGTGATCGTTATTCCGATCTTTATCTACAGCAAAAATATCGGTGGAAAAACCGGACTGGTTCTGCTGGCAATCTACGTAATGTTTGTCTTCTTTATTGTCGAGGAGAGCATCCAGTCGCAATGGGTCAATTGGGCAATTGATCATTTGATTATTAAATAAATGTTGCGACGATCCTGTATCCGGTTCATACTACACGAAATCCCTCATAATTTTTCGATGTAGAGACGTAAGACCTTACGTCTCTACGTTGAGAACACCCTCAAAGCAAGTGGTTTTATGTATCCCAACCGGTCCAGCTGCTCTGTTAAAAAACGGGAAGGCACTACATGGGCCGCATTCCTTCTGGCTGTTTGGCTAAAATCCGAATTTCTTTGGCAGAAATCGATCCGTCTGACCGATTGGCCGGTCTGACGGAAAGTAAAACAATCCCGTACCACGACTGAGCAGCAGCTTTTGCGAAGGGAAGTTCGTGGTACGAGTACTCACCTCTCTATTCGTCGGACGAGCTGTAGTCGTCCGACGAAGGATCAGGCTTTATCTTTCAGACCGGGACCCCTGCCTGCCCTCCTTCGGCGGGTGAACCGGCAGGCAGGGGTTGAATTCTTCTATTTAAAGCATTCCAAATAACCAACGGTCCAGGCACGTTGCTATTTAAAAGGAAATCCCTTCATGGACCGCATTGTTCCAGGCGTTACATAATAAGAAGTAGTGGAAGTTATATCTCCGTAGCTAATTTCGCTTTTAAGACCGCTTCTTTGACAGCAATCTTAACCATTAATCTATTTTCGAACTGCCGCTACCTGGTTTGGCAGCGGAGCCTCCAATCCCGGTATCCGATTCGACATTCTTCATCCTCATGTAATCTAGGATACCCAGATTTCCCTTGCGGAAAGCTTCTGCCATGGCCAGCGGGACCTGGACTTCGGCTTCAATCACCTTGGCCCGGGATTCCTGTGCTTTGGCTATCATTTCCTGTTCCTGTGCTACAGCCATGGCCCTTCTCTGTTCCGCTTTTGCCTGGGCAATATTCTTATCGGCATTCGCCTGGTCCATCTGTAAAACTGCACCAATATTTTTACCGATATCAATATCCGCAATATCTATTGACAGTATTTCAAAAGCAGTCCCTGCGTCAAGGCCTTTTTCAAGAACTACTTTTGATATGGAATCAGGATTCTCCAGCACGGCCTTATGTGAAGTGGATGAACCAATGGATGAAACGATTCCTTCACCAACCCGGGCCAGGACGGTCTCCTCTCCTGCACCGCCAACCAGCTGTTTAATATTGGCTCTCACAGTTACCCTGGCCTTGCAAATCAGCTGGATACCGTCCTTTGATACAGCTGAAACCGGCGGTGTGTCTATAATCTTCGGATTAACAGACATCTGCACTGCTTCAAATACATCACGGCCTGCCAGATCGATGGCAGTTGCCATCTGGAAAGGCAAATCAATATTCGCTTTGGCAGCAGAAACCAGCGCATGGACAACCTTTTGAACTCTTCCTCCGGCAAGGTAGTGAGCCTCAAGCTCATCCCTGTTTAGTACCAATCCAGCCTTTGTCCCTTCAATCAGGGCAATCACAATCATGGATGGAGGGACTTTTCTCCATCTCATAAAGATCAATTGCAATAAGGAGATTTTCACTCCTGAAACCAATGCCTGAAACCATAATCCGATCGGTATAAAATAAAGGATGATCCACAGGAGGACTAACGCCCCGACAATAACTACAATATATAATCCGATTCCATGCATGTTCAATCAGGTTTTTAGTTTAACAATAATTTTATTACTCAGTCCTTTCACTGTACATCGTTAAATAAATCAGAACTAAACTGGACTTATGGTTAAGTTGTGATTTTATATAAATTTACTCAAATTTTCATTACAATGCAATGTAATGGAAGATAAAAAATGGGAGGATTTTTATACCTTAGAATTGCATTTGCATTAATAGAATATTAACTGGTAAAACATCATATCATGAAAAAAATCGTAAGGCATTTCATTCAGGGATTGATCTACATTGCACCACTGGGAGTGACTGCATATATTGTCTTGATGCATCATCCGGAGACATAATGAAATTTATTGTTTCGGGTGGGGCCAGCGGTTTCTGACTGCAAAATCCGGACAGACTGCTCACTAACATCGGAATTTGAATAGAAATCAACTTATTGAGAGGTTCACAGTTTGAAATTATTTGGTTTAACTCTAATTTTGAATGCTTCGGTTTTTGGGGAAGCTTTCAAGGTTTATCGAATGTCAGTCGCAGATCTGACCTGGAACACCCTTCCTGATTTATTAAATTTTAAAAGAGCATGAAATTCCTGAAAAAAGTTTCTGAAATATTAAAGGATCCACATCCTCTTGTCTTCTCCATCGTTAAGTATATCCTGAGTTCGATAACTTTAGGTGCATTTGTCTTTGGATTTCTTTCCATTTTTAAACCCTTTGGATTGCAGGTATTATCAGACAAAGAATTAATTACACTTACAAGTGGTTATGGTTTAGTTACAACAGGTTATCTCATAATTCATTCGCTTATAATAGGATCTTTCCTTAATGAGAAAAATTGGACAGTTTGGAAAGAAATAATAAATACATTAATAATAATTGCAATGATTGGAGTATGCAATTTCATATATCATGCAATTTATTTTAAGCAGACTATTATCTTAATTAAACTAATTGGATTTCAATTAGAAACACTGGCTGTTAGCCTTCTGCCTATTTCCGTTATAATAATAATTAAACAAAATTTTCTACTTAAAAAGTATCTGCAGGAAGCGGCAGAAATTAACCGACAAAAAAGTGGAAATCTTCCTGAAGAAAGGCATGAAAAATCAGTTACTATTTCGGCCCTTAACCCTAAAAATAATATTATATTTAATTGCAACGAATTATTGTTTATTCATGCACAGGATAATTATGTTATTGTTCATTTCATTAAAGAATCAAAATATAAAAAAGAAATAATTCGAACAACACTTAAGAAAACCAAAGACGACCTTTATGAATATCCAAATTTTTACCATTGCCATAAAAGTTTCATTGTAAATCTGGATAAGGTGATAAATGTTAGCGGAAATGCGCAAGGTCTAAAACTTCATTTTGACTATACTAATGATATCATTCCGGTTTCTCGCCAATTGCATCGGGAATTCATGGATATTTACAGTATAAACTGAATTAATATTCCATTTTATTATATAAAATCCTCCAAGGTAATCGATTACTTTCTATCCCAGGAAGCTTCCTGATCATTATACTCTTATGCAACTTGCCACAATTGTGTTCCAGACACCACATAAAATTGGTAAGAACTTCTACATGCTTTACTTTTATTGATATATAGAAATTTATAAAATCGTTATGAAACAATTATTTAGTATCCTGCTTCTTAGCTCCATATTTGCTAATTTGTATTGCCAGACCGAGACATTACCGAAACCAACAGGGGAATATCTGGTCGGAGTAACCTACCTGAGTTTTGTTGATCATAACCGAAAAGAAGCATTTGACAACGAACTGGAAAAAGATAGGGAGATTACAGTTAAAGCATGGTATCCTGCCGATATCAAGTATGATTCTGAACTGTACCTCCTTAATTCAGAATCTGATTTTGCAACAACGTATCTGCAATTCCCTGAAATATACAAATCCCTTAAAACAAACTCAGGTCGTGATATACCTGTATCATTAATAGAAAACGAATATCCGGTGTTAATATTTTCCCATGGCTGGGGTGAGCATTATTGCCAGAACACGATACTGATGGAGGAGCTGGCAAGCTATGGCTATATCGTTTTTAGTATCTCTCATCATTATGAATGTAAGTTTTCATCATTCCCTGATGGACGTTTTATCTATATTGATATGAATAACAAAAGGTTTCAGAAAATAATGGGAGAAATGACAAGCCCGGCTGCAATTGGGCTAATGCAAAAATTATATGATGCAAATAATGATGAAAAACGTCTTCAGGTTTTTATTGAGATGGATAAAGTTATACCTACTGGCCTTACAGAAAGCCCAACGTATTGGGCAGAAGATATTTCTTATTTTATTGATCAATTACAAGGAATAGACAAGGATAATGAAATCTTTAAAAAGAAATTAAACCTTGAGAAAATTGGAGTTTTCGGAATGTCTATGGGTGGTATTGCATCAATTGAAACATGCCTGTCGGATAACAGAATAAAGGCGTGCATAAATATTGATGGTGGATTACATGGTTCCATCTTAAATGGTGAGATTAAGGTACCTGCAATGTTTCTAAATAGTAAAAGAGGGTTAGGTTATGGTAATGTTTTCACAAATATATCTACAACGGATTGTTACTCTTTGAGTGTCAGGAATTCAGACCACTATAATTTTTCTGATTATTCCGTCTATCCTGTTCCAGCGGTTAAGCCTCTTTTAGGATCTATTGATGGGGAAAAAGGCATAAAGATTATGAACGTAATGGTTTTGAATTTTTTTGATAAATATCTGAAAGGGAAACAAAACATTGACTTGACAAAACAAGCAAAATTATTCTCAGAAATCGAAATAGTAACGAACATTAGATAACAATATGCCGGTCTATCTGCTTTGCTGTTTAATGGGAAAACGCTCCCTGGACCGTTACACTCTACTCACTTCAAAAGGGGCTAGCCTCTTTTTTCCAAAGGGACCCCTTCAGGGAAACCCCAGTTCATTTCTTTTAAACGATTAAAAAAAACGAACCAAAGAAAAATCGCCGCTGCCTAAAAATTAGCTAAAATCGTACTGCATAATTGTTTGTATTACAGATCCGTAGGAGCGACATGTCTTTAGAAACAGTGCCAACAAATCATTACCGGTCCAACTACTTGGCTAATCAATGGGAATAAGCTGCATGGGCCGGAAGATACCAGGCATTATTTACTCCTGAAAAAATTCCCTGCATTCAGCCAGATGGAACGTTTGGTTTTCCAATCACCAGTGCAGTTCCGGCGATTGGTTTTGTGCCTTTAACTTTAAGTTCTA
>CAZTES010000102.1:1360-11297 GCA_964612275.1 uncultured Rikenellaceae bacterium | reverse complement strand
TCCTGCCCGATGCCCTGGGTTGCAAGTGAAGGGACCTCCCGCTCGTAAGTAACCGGAATAAATGCACCGCAGATAGATACAGAGGCAAGCGATACCGCCAGTAAAACTGAGAGTATAGTAATTATTGTTAGCTGGTTTTTCTGTATCATCGGATCTTCTTTTTGCAGTTCGTCATGGGATTTATTTTTCTTTTTGCTGTTGCAGGAACTCCTCCAACACCTTCTCCAGGTCAAGCGGTCCGTCAGCGGTATCCAGGTAGATCTTTCCGTTCTCCTCGGTAAATCCATATGCCCCGTATATTATCCCGAGAATGGGATCGTCGATCATGCAGAGGTACCTTACGGAATAGAGCGTTGAGTACTCTTCTACGCGCCCTGCTCCATCCTGTGTATAGAGGTAATCGATTTGTGCCCACTCTTTGTTGGGGCTGACATCCATCAGCGTGATATCCATGTATTCCCCTTCATCCAGGTTCAGAGCCTTTTCCAGTGCATTTCCATCCGCCAGGACAATGCCCGATCGCTTGTCGGTGCTCACGTAGATCATCCCCTCCTCCATATCTTCCCATACTTCGGTGATCCGTTCGTCCGGGGGAATGGCATCGAACGTTTTTCCCGGGGAGGTGAACCAGATATCCGATATGCAGGTATCATCCCACTGGCTTCCCTTGTACACATCCAGGATCTCAACTCGCAGGAAGAACTGGAAATAGGGATTGGTGGGGCAGGTGGGACAGTTTTCCTTCATCTTCTCCAGTTTGGTTTTATAATCTTCCATGAATTGTTTTTTACTGATTTCAGCAAACTCGTTCATGCTGGTCTGCTCAAAGGGCAGATCAATCTCTTGTGATCCGGACCGGTCTTCCAGATCGACTACCTCTTCGGTCCCGAACTTACGGACATAATAGTACAGTCCGATTTCGGTAACATCCCCGGAGATCAGGAACCCGGCAAAGAGGGATACCCGGATGGTTTTTACCCGGTTGTTCTTGGCGAAGATGTCTTTGCTCTTCTGGTAGCCATTGAAGATGATCATCTGTTCGGGAAATTCCTCTCCCATAGCCAGGTAAAAATATTCACCTGTTCCCGGCCCTTCCACGCCTTCAACCCAGGCAGTGTATTTGCTTTTATCGAAAAGGTTGTGTCCTCCATATTTTCCCAGGCCCTCAAAGGGATCCACCGCATCCAGTTCTGAGCTTGTTATGTGAGGTGTGCCCATGGCATCGCTGAAAAACAGCCTTTCCCATCCGGGCTGCTGGGCGGAACATTGTGTAAAGAAGGTGGCAAGCAGGAGAAATGTGAGGTTTTTCATGGCAAATTCAGTTTTGTTACGGGATGATTGGATGAGAAATTTCTCCCTTAAAAATAAGGAAAGAATTGGAAAATCGGAAAATTAAATCCTGCCTGCAAATTTAGTAATACCCAGGATCAGAAGGGCTATGGAGATTAAGATCAATACGATGCCAATCCAGTTGTATTTTTTCTTTCTCTGTTCCAGCTGCTGGGTCCCTTCGAGAACACTGTTCTGAAGATCATTCAGGTAAATTTTCAGGGGTCGTGTGGAGAGGAACATGGATAGCTTCAACACCCCGTAAGTGAACAGGAAGATAGCAATAATGATTTCAGTATAAAACAGGGGGTTGTTTATCCGGAAAGTGCCATCCTGGTTATCGACCAGTGTGCCCAGGGCGAAAATCAGGATAGGGACTGAGAAGGAGAAGATGACCATTAAGGTTTCATATTGGATCCGTATAAATTTCAGTTGTTCTTTGAGAAGATGTACCAGGTTTACAGCATAATTGCTGATGGCCCTGTATTTCAGGAAGCAGAAGTAGCTAAATACCAGGAAACCAACGGTGAGGACCAGCATCGGGATGAGTGCTGAGAGCATGGTTGGATTCAATCTGTATCCAATGAGATCGGCAACCAGTAACCCGATAGCTGCAACCTGTAACAGGCAATAAAAGACCAGGTTGAATAGAAACGGCAAAGATGATTTTGTAATCCGTGGTTTTAGGTATTGTTCAATCATATTTTTTGTAAGTTTTTCACCTGCGAACAATTTTTTGTTCCCTTCTTCCCAGGTTTTTATGAGATCATTGTTTTCCATCATCAGTTTTTTTATGTTGTCCCATGATCATTCGTAACTTTTCTTTACTGCGTACGAGGATAACACTCACATTTTTCTCGGTTAAGCCGGTTACCTCTGCGATTTCGCGGTAAGGACACTGTTCAAGGTAAAGAAAGAGAACGGCTTTTTCCACCTGGTTCAGCTGCTGGATGGCTTTATAAAGTTGTTTAATCTTTCGTTCGATTTCTGCTTCATCATCCCGATCCTCAATCTCTGAATGGTTTTCAAGCCATTCCGTCTGATCCACTCTGTTTTTTCTCCGCAACCCGATCAGGGCAGTATTCAGTGCCACTTTGTACATCCAGGTCTGGACTTTAGCTTTCTGACGGAAGGATGGGAAAGATTTCCATAACTGGAAGATGATCTCCTGTTTCAGATCTTCCCTGTCGGGGGTGGTATCGGCATAAATATTACAAATTTTGTGTATGACATTCTCATGCCGGTTGATCAGGTGTACAAACTCCTCTTTGCGGAAATCTCCTTTCATAGCTTCAGAAACTTACTTCATTAGTTGCTGGATGGTGCAAAAAACTACAGGTTGAACCGATTTTTTTTTGCAGGTTGCTGCCAGTGGGCTACTTCCCGTTTTCAGATAGTTCTCTCACATGATATTTTAGCAGCCTGATCACTCCTTCATCTTACCCGAATATAATCATTTCATCAAAAAATTGAATGTTCGATAAACCAATCCAGGTTGATTTTCGTAAGTATAATTGTTGAAAGGAGAGAAATACGATGAAAATAAAAACACTAATGCCCATTTTCCTGCTTTTGCTTAATGCCTGCTCGGGAAACATAGAGATTCCACCGCGAAGTCATCCGGAAAGTGAATCCTGGAACGATCTTTTTTCTGAAGATCTTTCGAATGCTCTTTACCAGGAAGAAAGCTGGAGTTTTGTGAACGGAAGCCTGATACCCGGTGAAGACACGGAAATATGGAGCAATGTTTCGTATGATAATTTTATCCTGGATCTTGAATTTAACCTGGATAGCGGTGCTAACAGCGGGGTTGTGGTCTATTGCAGCCATATTGATGACTGGATTCCGAATTCAGTCGAAATCCAAATTGCGGATGATTCGTTCAGAGAGACGGGGACCTCTCCCGGGATTGATTGGTGTGGAGCCATTTATGGTCACATGGCGCCAACCAGGAAAATGGTCAGAGAACCGGGCAGATGGAACCGGATCACCATCACCTGTATGGATCATTTGATATGGGTTTTACTGAACGGGGAAGAGGTTATCGAGCTGGATATGCGGTTGTATACCAGCGGAAAAACCAACCCGAATGGCTCTGATATTCCTTCCTGGCTCAACATATCCCTTGCAAAACTCCCAACGAAGGGACATATCGGCTTCCAGGGATTGCATGGCGGAGTACCGGCCCGGTTTAAAAACATTAAGATCCTGGAGATGGATTAACCTGTTCAACAAGTGAATTTTATTGAAAACCTGGTATGTATTCGGTCCAAGTAATGGTTTCCCGTATATAAGCATTGCAGTTGACCCGTTTTTTATTTACCATCGGTAAGCTAAAAGTTTGTTGCTCCTAGCGGAGCTGATTAGGGTATGTAGCTAGCGAAAAAAGCCTACCTCATTTTTATATAATGTACGACTTATCCTGAAGGTGGCATAGCCATACCTTTGGCAGATGCCTTCTGCATAACCATCCAAAGTAGGACGGATATCTTCTTTATTCGTCGGACGAGCTTAAGTCGTCCGACGAAGTATCTTTTGTATTAAGGATTTACCTGATGCATTATCCTCCACATGGATGGGTTCCAATTATATACCCTGGGAATCAAGCACTTTCTCCATACGGTTCCTCCATCTGATACTTCAGAAACGTGATTATATAAGGGATTGAAATGTTTGGCAAAGAATTTGCGTGGATATGATTGAAGTGATTGAATCAACAGATAAAATCCGGAAATCATGAAAAAAGTTGTCATAATAATCTTAATCGCCATGCTGACTGCGCCCATGGGTGCAGAGGCACAGCGAAGGTCCGGATCGAAGAGCAGTAAATCCAGGACCACCTCAGTGCGCAGCAGCAGTTCGAAGAAAAGTACACCTGCTGTGAAAAAGGCAGTGAGGAGCACTTCACATGCCAAGCGGTCCAGTTCAGCTGTTCGGTCTACATCCAGGAGCTCCTCCGCTAAATCGAGAGCAGTTGTCAGAACCGCTCCACGAAGTTCTTCATCCCGTTCATCGGCAACAGTCAGAACCGCTCCCCGCACTTCTTCATCCAGTTCGAGGAGCGTTGTCAGGACCAACCCGGGCAATGGCAATTCAAGATCCAATGCAGTAACACGATCAACATCGCGTGATGTGGCGCCCGGCAGGAGTGGTACGAACAGGGAGTCAGCGGTTCGCACCAATCCTTCCTCCCAGGTGAGGAATACGTCTCAGCACCGTTCGGCTGAACAAAAATCGGCATCATACGGATCCCACAATTGGGGAAGTTCGATGGCACACAACAGGCCGGGGATCTACCGGTCGACCCGCAGGTTTGTCCGGGAGCGCCCGATCCTGCACAGTTACAGGATGGCTCCCCATCCAAGGGATTACCGGGCACGGTACTTCCCATACAGGCGACCCGCATACATTCATCTATACTGGTCATACCCGGTTTTCCATTACTATTGCCGCCTCTACCCGGTGGTCAATTACTGGAATTATTATTCGGATTACTCCATTACCACCATCTCAGCCTACGATGCCCTGTTCCATATCGGTGAGATAAGAAGGGTTTACGGGAAAGTGTCAGAAGCATATTACGCCATGGAAACGGATGAATATTTCCTCTACTTCGGAGCCTTTTATCCGCACCACGACTTTACGGTGGTAATTCCCGGAGATATCGCACGCCGGTATTCACGCAATCCTGAATTCTATTTCCAGGATGAGCACATCGAGGTGACAGGACTCATTACCGAATACGATGATAAACCGGAGATCGTGGTGAAAGAAAGGGATCAGCTTAAAAGATATTAAAAGGATTGAAGAAACATGGCTTGTCAACGCTATGGATTAGGTTAATTTTTAGAGTTAGTAAAAAAGCCACCTGCAATGCGGGTGGCTTTTTTTTTGCTCAATGGTAACTCGGTTGTAATTCAATAATAGCACAACGGGTTAACTCAGTAACTCAGTAGTAATTCAATGGTAAATGCACCGATTGACCATTAACATTAACGTTTAACTTATAACTCAAGGTGTTTCTCCCTTTCAATGCACCCGCTCGGATTGACGCCTGGTAATTTGCGGTCCAAGGAATACTTTACCATTGAATTGCCAAGCAGTTGGACCAAATTTTGGGGTATATACCAACCCCGGGTTTCCCCTGTGAAATAGTGGCATTTCAGGATGAATTGATTAAGTGAAACATGTATATAATTTACTGCCGTAGCTCGCAAGGGAGGTATTATTTCACAGGGTCACCCGGGGCTATTTATTATTTAACCCCTCGGGGTTATGCTATATCAGATGGATTGTGTTATCTGAAACGAAATAATATAAGTTAAGATATTAAAAATCAATTATTTTAAATTCATTTCTCCCTACTTATCATTTACACTCTCATAGCCTCGAAGTTTTTCAATCTCAGGATCCCGGTTTTCGTCGGGATAAGTTCGACTAAGGATTTTCGCTGCATGGATTTGTAAAAATCCAGTCTCACTAATACCTCCAGCTCGTCAGGTCTGCTCCGGTTGGGGCTGATTCTTTTATTCTTTTCAGGATTTTTGGAACATACATCTGGTTGTAGCGGAGCCTGGAGAGGTGGTTGGGCCTTGTCTGGTCACCGTTCCAGCAGTGTTCGGCACGGTCACCATAATCCACTTCCCCTCCGTAATAGGGATTTGTGGTATTTTCCAGGAATTCCTCCATCAGGTAGACGGCATTGTTGAGGTAATAATTGTCCATATCTCCGCAATAGATATGGATTTTCCCTTCCAGTTTTGGACCCAGGGTTTCCCAGTCCCGCTGGAGAATATGGTGCAGGTCATAATTCTCTTTCCAGTATTCGGCTATGGTTGAGTCGATTTCACCGGTGCGTTTATCCCAGATTGGGTTTGGATAACCATCCTCTCCGACGGGAGAGTAGACAGCCTGCCAGATGTCCCACTGTCCGCCTGACCGGCTGTTGGTTCCGAGCACCAGTTCCAGGAGGTTGTCATCCATGATGGTGGTGCTTACCTCACCGAGCCAGTTTCTTCTTCCCGGGCGGAGTGTTTTCTTGTATTTACTGTCCAGGAAGTAGGCATTTTTGTGTTCGTAAATATTCACCAATGTATAGGCCCGGAAATCGATCGGATCGGGGCAGGCGGCAAAACAACCGTTGTATTCATCCGGGTAGAACACCTGGACAGCAAGTGCTTCCCAGCCACCCGTAGAGCCACCGTAAAGAAACCGTGCCCATCCTTCACCGATTCCCCGGAAGCGTTTTTCCACTTCCGGGATCAATTCATAAGTAATGGCATCGCCATAGGGACCCAGGTTAGCAGAATTCACGGCATAGCTGTCGTCGTAAAACGGGTTTGCATGCTGTACCTCAACGATCAGCATCCGGGGAAAATCAGAACCGGTCCATTCTTTATAAAACTGATGTGCTGCCTCCTGCTGTATCCAGTTGTAACCCTGTACGTCAAAACGGGAATTGTAATCCGGTTCAAGATCCGGATCGGGCGGTGTTTCCCTGAATCCACCAAAGTTACGTGGAAAGTGACCATGGAAGATGCAGATCGGGTAACGTGCTTCGGGATGTTCGTCAAATCCTTCCGGGAGCAAGACGTGCGCACCGAGGTACATGGGCTGCCCCCAGAAATCCGATAGCAGTTTGCTCTGGATCTTAATGTGTTTGATATACCTTGTGTCTTCCGGCTCTTCAATGGGGGGATTGACCTGGTCGAGCGTAATCCGGATGTCCTCGTTTTTCGAAGGATCATAATGAATTAGGAATGGGGTGCTGTACAGATTTCCGGGGGCAATCCTCCATTGTTGCCCCTCTCCCCGGTCCATGGGTAATTTGATGGTGTGTCCGTGGGCAGGTGTAACCGTTTCGTATTTATGCAGGAGAGCCTGGACATAATAATCACCTGCAGGTATATCTGCCATGTTTTCGATGGGAAAACCATATACATCGTTAGGAATGATCACCTCATTCCCGGGTTCCCAGGATTCTACATCGGTTCCGAGCACAAGCTGGGTGTTTGGCCCTGAATTAACCTGGTATCGCGGTTCTCCTTCATTGTTATCGGCCAGGAACAGCAGGATCCTGCCATCCAGGGTATTCTGGTGCAGCTCCTCTTCTGCCGTGACAATAAATGATACCGATGTTGCTTCATTCCCGGCAGGCCCTGAGCAGGACTGCATGATAATGCATACTACCGGTATGAACAGGAACAATTGATTCATTGAGAAGGATCTTCTGTTTTTCATGATGGTGGTTTTTGTTTCGGATAAAGATATAAAAATGTTAATTGTTAATGGAAAAATGTTAATTGCTTTTGGCAAATAAGATGATGAAATTTAGTACCTTTAGTACAACAAATAGTCAATACCTTAAAAAATTTCGCCATGAAGAATGTAATCATTTTAACCGGCCTGCTACTCATCCTTGCCTGCAATCCGCAAGAGAAAGAAACGCGAACTGTTGAACAATATACTGTTGAACAGTTCTATGAGAATACGAATGTATTCGGTGGATCGTTTTCTGCAGATGAATCTCAATTGTTAGTTACCAGCAATGAAACAGGGATCTATAATGCCTATGCGTTACCTATTGAGGGAGGAGATCCCGTACAACTTACCCGGTCGGAAGAAGAATCTATATTTGCAACTTCCTATTTCCCGGAAGATAACAGGATTCTCTATTCAAGTGATCAGGGAGGGAATGAAATCAGCCACATTTACCTACAAAATGTTGATGGTTCAACTGAAGACCTGACTCCAGTTGAAGGAGCTATATCAAATTTTGGGGGTTGGACCAGGGACGACAAGGGTTTTTATTTTGTTTCCAATCAAAGAGACCGCAGGTTCTTTGACCTTTACCTGATGGACATTAATACAATGGAGAGCCGGATGGTATATGAAAACAGTGAAGGATTAGACGTGGCCAGCATTTCTGAAGACGGACGGTACCTGGCATTGGTAAAATCAAAAACAACCAGTGACAACGAAATGTATCTGTTCGATCTGGAAAAAGGGGAATTAAAACACATTTCAGAACATGAAGGAGATGCTACTTATAGCCCTCAGGATTTTAGCCTTGATAGTAAAATGCTTTTTTTCCTGACCGATGAGGGAAACGAATTCACCTATTTAATGACCTACAATTTGGAAACAGGGAAGAAAGAAAAACTATTGGAAACAGATTGGGATATCTGGTATGCATATCACTCGTACAATGAAAAATACAGGATAATTGGTATAAACGAGGATGCCAAGACGGTAATAAAAATATTCGATCTCACACTGAATGAGGAAATCGATTTTCCGGAATTCGAAGACGGGAGTATTACCTCGGTTACCATATCCAGGAGTGAAAAACTGATGCGTTTTACTGTGGGAAGTTCCAAATCACCTTCCAATATTTATGTGTATGATTTTGATACGAAAGAATACACCCAGTTGACCAGCACCTTAAATCCTGAAATCAATCCGGATGACCTGGTTGCTGGTCAGGTTTTTCGCTATCCATCGTTTGACGGGCTGGAAATTCCAACCATTTTTTACAAACCCTACCAGGCTTCGAAGAAAAACAAGGTGCCTGCCCTGGTCTATGTACATGGTGGACCAGGTGGGCAATCCAGGCTGGGTTTTTCGCCACGTGTCCAATTTCTTGTAAATCATGGATATGCTGTTATTGCCGTTAATAACCGCGGAAGCAGTGGTTATGGAAAAACTTTTTATAAGATGGATGATCAGAAGCATGGGGAGGTTGATCTGCAGGATTGTGTTAAAACCAAAGATTTCCTTGCAACGCTTGGATATATAGATACATCAAAGATTGGTATAATCGGCGGATCTTATGGTGGCTATATTGTTATGGCTGCACTGGCATTTGAACCAGAAGCTTTTGACGTGGGTGTTAATATTTACGGTGTGACAAACTGGTTGCGGACTTTAAAGTCCATTCCTGCCTGGTGGGAGGCGCAACGTAAAGCATTGTATACTGAAATGGGTGACCCGTATTCAGCAGATTCCATCCGTCTCTACAAGATATCCCCGCTCTTTCATGCCGGAAACGTAAACAAACCGCTAATGGTTCTCCAGGGAGCGAATGATCCTCGTGTTCTGCAGGTTGAATCAGATGAGATGGTAGAAGCAATACGGCAAAATGGAATCCCGGTTGAATATATTCTTTTTGAGGATGAAGGCCATGGTTTTGTGAAACGGGAGAATGAAATAGAAGGATATGGCAAGGTGCTGGATTTCCTGGATAAGTTCCTGAAGGGGGAAAAATAATTAACTCACGTTGCACCCTAGGTACTCTCCGAAGGAGTCCTTCGGACAATAGTCATACGATGGTTTACCCTGTGAAATCCTGCATAGCAGGAGCGGTTTTGCCGCTATTTCACAGGGTCATTGCGATGGTCAGACTATAGTCGTTTCGGACTTAAAAAAAACGCCCAGCATTCAACGTTTGCCTTTGGCATAACTTTACCCACTGCCTACTGCGTACTTTTTCGCCTCCTGCTGTCTCTTTCTATTCATCGCACCTCTCAGCTTTTATTTTTTGGAACCATGTGAAACAACATGGAACAACATGGAACTTCTCTTTCCCCCATGCTATATGTTCCCTTAC
>CAZTES010000102.1:0-1260 GCA_964612275.1 uncultured Rikenellaceae bacterium | reverse complement strand
AACAACATGGAACAACATGGAACTTCTCTTTCCCCCATGCTATATGTTCCCTTACCCAATACTTTATCTTTTGGTTCATTTCGTTCCATAAAAAAAGCCACTCGTTTGGGTGGCTTTTTTGATCAGGCAATCTTAATGTCCTGATTAATTTACCTGTGCGAGGACTTCTTTGGAATATTTGCCGGCTTTCAAAGTTGCCTGCACTTCTGCAAAGGCTATTGCCGTATAATCCGCCTGTTCCAGGGTATGAAGTGCTGTAGGTATCAGTCGCAGGAGGAATATTCCTTTGGGTACGACGGGGTAGATTACCATGGAGCAGAAGATATTATAATTTTCTCTCAGGTCCATGGCGATGTTGGTTGCTTCAGCAACGCCACCGGTAAAGAAAACGGGGGTAACCGGGGATTCGGTGTTGCCCAGGTCACAACCGACCTTTCTGAGTCCGTTCTGCAGTGCATGCACAATTTTCCAGAGGTTTTCACGCAATTCAGGAAGTGTTTTCAGCAACTCCAGTCGTTTGAGTGCTCCGATCACCATGGGCATGGGAAGTGATTTTGCAAAGATCTGGGATCTCATGTTGTATTGAAGGTAGCTTATCACATCTTCTTCACCGGCAACAAATCCTCCTATACCTGCCATGGCTTTGGCAAACGTGCCGAAATAGAGGTCAATCTTATCCTGAACTCCCATGTGTTCACCCGTACCTGCTCCGGTGGCCCCCATTGTTCCAAAACCGTGGGCGTCGTCGACCAGCAGGCGGAAATTGTATTTCTTCTTATATTCAACCATATCCTTCAGTTTTCCCAGATCTCCTGCCATACCAAAGACACCTTCTGTAATCACCAGGATTCCTCCACGGGTTTTTTCGGTGAGTTTTGATGCATGTTCCAGTTGCTTCCCAAAATTATCCATGTCGTTATGGGGGTAGACGAATCGTTTCCCCATATGGAGTCTGGCTCCGTCAAGTATACAGGCGTGGGATTCGGAGTCGTATACAATCACGTCGTTTCTTCCGACCAGTGCATCGATAATGGAGACCATTCCCATGTAGCCGTAATTGAGGAGGTAAGCACTCTCTTTCCCGGAAAATTCGGCCAGTTTCTGCTCCAGTTCCTCATGTTTTGCGGTTTGTCCGGACATCATCCTTGCTCCCATAGGGTATGCCAGTCCATACTCTTTTGCTGCCCGGGCATCCACCTCCCTGACTTCAGGATGGTTTGCCAGTCCAATGTAATTATTAAGGCTCCAGGTGAGTACTTC
>CAZTES010000101.1:0-11363 GCA_964612275.1 uncultured Rikenellaceae bacterium | reverse complement strand
AGCGTGCCACAGAAATGGCAAAGCAAAAAATGGAGGAGATTGGTCTCACCAATGTAGCTCTCGAAACCTGGGGTGAGTTTGGCAAAGGGTGGGATAACACAAAATGTTATATTGCCATGACCGCTCCCTATTATTCTCCGATAATCGCAACGCCAAAAGCGTGGACTGCGGGGACCGATGGTCTTTTAAAATCAGAGGTAATACTGGTTGACATCCAGGACGCAGATGATTTTGAAGGGTACAAAGGCATGCTCCGGGGCAAGATTGTCACCTCATCCATGGTTACGGAGATACCGCCTGAATTTGAGCCGCTTGCAAGGCGCATGACCGATGAAGACCTGGAAAGGATTTCCTCAGTAGCGGCCCAGGGAGATCGGCGACGCTTCAACGAGGCTGATTTTGCCCGGTACAGGCAGATGCGGCAGCTCAGGAATCAGATGAGCACCTTTTTCGAGGAGGAGGGCGCCGCTGCCATACTCACTCCATCCGGATCTTTCGGAACGATACGGTCAAGCGGAGCATCGGCTACGGCAGAGGAGCCGGCAATGACCGAAATGCTGATTACTGCCGAACACCATGGAAGGATTGTTCGCCTCCTTCAGCACGATATCCCGGTCGAGGTAGAGATGGAAGTAACCAATATCTTTCACGGAGAAAACCTGAACGATTACAACGTTATTGGAGAGATACCGGGTACGGATAAGAACCTGAAGGACCAGGTGGTTATGGTTGGGGGCCATCTGGATTGCTGGCATGGCGGTACAGGGGCTAACGACAATGCTTCCGGGTGTATTGTCATGATGGAAGCACTCCGGATCCTGAAAGCTATCGGCGTCAAACCAAGGCGGACAATACGCATCGCCTTGTGGGGTGCCGAAGAACAGGGGCTGTATGGTTCACGGGGCTACGTCTCAAAACATTTTGCCGATCGAGCCACCATGGAAACAAAACCGGAGCATGCAAAACTATCCGCTTACTATAACATCGATAATGGCTCCGGAAAAGTACGCGGCATCTATATGCAGGAAAACGATATGCTGCGACCCATTTTCGAGGCCTGGCTAAAACCGTTTGAGGATATGGGTGCTTCAACCGTTACAAACCGCAATACCAGCGGAACAGATCACCTTTCATTCAATTCAGTTGGTTTGCCCGGATTCCAGTTCATCCAGGATCCCATCAATTACGGAAGGGGGTATCACACCAATATGGATACCTATGAACGGCTGATGCTGGATGACATGAAGCAAACAGCAATCATCGTTGCTTCATTCGTCTATCACACCGCCATGCGGGATGAGCTTCTACCACGAAAACCATTGCCTGAACCACAGGGAAGGAGTGATCGCAGGTTTTAGACAACTTTCAGTTTTTGCTGCAGACTGCAGGCATAGAACCGGGACCTGATTCTCTTTACGTTCAGAAACATACCTGCCAACTAAAACAACTGGTGGATTGAAAGAATATTATACATTAATCACGGGCAGCAGCTCGGGAATAGGGAAGGCGATGGCAATAGAGTGTGCCATGAGAAATCACAATATTCTCCTGGTTGCTCTGCCAGGGACGAATCTTGAAAAATTTTCGGAAAAGCTGAATGCTGAGCTGGGAATACGATCCGATTTCTATTGTATTGACCTGACGGAAAAGGAAGCCACCCGGAAAGTTTACGACTGGACCAGGAAGAATCATTACAGGGTTAACATACTGATCAACAACGCAGGAATGAGTTTCGAGGGCCCTTTTGAAAAGTGCTCAACTGAATTTTACGAAAAAATTCTGCTGCTGAATATGATAACTGTCGTATCACTGACCCGTTTATTCATCACCGATATGAAAGAGCTTCCGGAAGCGCATATTTTAAACGTAGCCAGCGTGGCTTCCTATTTTCCCATCCCCTATAAATCGGTTTATTCCGCCTCAAAAATGTTTGTTCTTTCCTTTAGCCGATCCTTGCGCGAAGAGTTCAAAAGAACAAATATCCGGATTTCAGTAATCGCCCCCGGTCCGGTGATCACCAACAGAAGAACGGCTGTCAGTGCAATTGAAAAAGGCAAAGTTGCGCAGATGATGCATTCAAGATTAAAATTCGTGACACGATACGCTGTGGATAAGATGCTGCAAAACAAAGCCGTTATCAGGCCCGGGGGGTTAAGTCAATCCCTTTTTCTGCTTGAGAAGATCCTGCCAACACTCTTAAAAATGAGATTATCAGCACTGATATTCAAATAGACAATGGTAAAGATCGGTATTATACAGCATGCTCCTGTCCACATGGACCTGTCAAAAAGCCTTGATAAAGCAATTTCTCTGATCCAGGAAGCGGCACAAAAGGGTGCAGAATTAATCCTTTTCGGCGAATCCTGGTTATCCGGTTATCCGGCATGGCTGGATCATTCACCAGATGTATCCCTCTGGGATCATGATCCAATGAAAAAAATTTTTACCAGGATGGTGAAAAACAGCATTCAGGTTCCCGGAAAAGAGACCGACCTGATTGGCAGAACCGCAAGGAAATTGAATGTTATGATCGGAATGGGTGTCAATGAACGCATCGGTCATGGATACGGAAATGGTTCCTTGTTCAACAGCCTCCTCCTTTTTGCACCATCCGGTGGTGTTGTGGTTCATCACAGAAAACTTATGCCAACCTATACGGAGAAGTTGCTGTATGGACAGGGTGACGGTTTTGGATTAATGACCTATCCTACACCTTTTGGCCGATTAGGGGGATTGATTTGCTGGGAGCACTGGATGCCCCATGCAAGGCAGGCATTGCATCATGAGGGAGAACTGGTCCACCTGGCACTCTGGCCGAGTGTGCATGAAGTCCATCAACTGGCCAGCCGGCATTATGCTTTTGAAGGAAGATGCTTTGTTATCGCCATCGGCCAAATGATGAAGGTAGCAGATATCCCTGATGAATTAACCCTTCCCGATGATTTATGCACTGATCCTGACCGGTATATCCTGAATGGAGGGAGTTGCATTATCGGTCCCAATGCAAAGTTTATTCTTGAACCGGTTTTTGATGAGGAAAAAACAATCTTTTATGAGATTAATCCTCAAGATGCACTTGGGGAAAAAATGACATTAGATACAGCCGGTCATTATTACAGACCGGACATATTTACTTTCGATATCAACAGGGGTAGACCGGAATAGAAAACCGGTTACTCAAACTCAATAAAGTTGAAATTGGTATCCAGTATAGAAGCGTAGTATTCTCCCCGCTCGAGGATGTCATCATCCCCCTCCTCATAGAACCAGTTGATCACCAACCTTAGTCCCGTTTCGGCAAGTTTGCTGAGCAGCTGCAGAATGGTTAAAATATATTTTGCCGATCCGCTGTTAAAATATTCAAGTTTAATCTCAACCGTGGTCACTTCATTTGGACTTTTACAATAATCCTCGATCCAGACAACCAGGGGATCAAAAAATTTTGCTGGGTCTTCGTGTATCGACCGGCCACTCATTTTGATCAAACCCTCAGGATCCAGGATAATGGCAGGTGTCTTCTTGGTACTTTCGACAACGACTCGTTCCATACGCTATTCTTTCAAAGAATAAAGATATAATTTTGTTCCATAAAATAAAAAGATGGTCATTTATTAATTTCTACATAATCAGTTTACCTCCAGGTTATCCCTGGAAGGCAATGCAGGAAACGGATTGTGTGGTTCGGTCTGGTACCAGAATGCTACGGAGGAGATATCATCCTGCAGTGGCAGATACCTTCCTCCGCTCCTCCACCCCAGTGCCTGAATGGTTACTTTCATATCCTTTTCGAAGCGAACCGGATCGGTAATGTGCCACCGGTACATTCCCAGCCGGGTTTGTGATACCCACAACCCATCCGGTTTAAGAACGTAAAATCCGGCATAGGGTGTAGTATATTCTTTGTATTCCCCTTCGGAAGTAAAACCATACGATCCGCAAAAATAATCTTCAGTTCCTGTTCCGCAGATGGTTGGGAACTCAGCATCACCATCCATATAAAATTTGATCTCTCCTTCTCCCCACCAGCCCGAGTTATTCGATCCCCAGGCAAGATAGGTGCCAACATAATGGCCCTGGCCCTTTACCCTGTCCAGGATGGTATAGACCTTTTTATAGCGTAGCGGGTTTTCCCTCCTGAACTGGGCATGGAAATAAGCAGCATCATCCGGAACAGTGGTTAAGGTATAGTTAATCTGGTAGTAGAGTGTCATGCGGTTATCATCGATATTTTCGATCGTGATTTTGCACCTCTTCCGGAAAGGCATCACCCAGTAGCAGTTAAGTCCACTGCCGGGATTCACGCAGATTGCCAGGGATGAGATCGGCTTAAACTTTCCCCATCCCACACCGAAGAAATCCCCCAGGGGAACTTCAACGGACGGTTCTTTCTCATTGTCCCAGTAAACCCGCAGGATCGAGAATCTCCAATTGCCGGATGGGGTCATCCACATTTGCTGAATCGCTCCCGGACCTTCGATCTCAGCAATGGTAAAGGTTTGTCCCGGTTCAACGTGGATATAAGGGTTCACTTTCCATCCCTGTCCCAGTTCCCGGGCAGCGTGTGCAGCGTTTCCCTCCTCCAGGGTTGCCATACCCCCTTTTCCCTTCTCTCCCGTAATATTCTCAGGACTAATGGATCTGGTCTTTGCATTCGAAAGACGGTACAGGTTATTCAAATGCACATTCAATCCGTTAAATTCTTCCTGTGCCATAGCCAGGATAAAAATAGAAAATAATGTTAAACTAAGGGTGAACTTTTTCATGGTTCTTGTTTCAGAGTTCAATGATAAAAGATACGTGTCATATCGTTTAAATAGGGAACCGGGCTACCGGCGATACGTCCAACCCGGAAAATTCCTTTTTCAAAAATTTGTAATAACCGGTGGTTGCTATCATGGCCGCATTATCTGTTGTATATCTGATTTCCGGAATATAGATCTTCCATCCCCTTTTTCCGGCTTGGTTCTCCAGCGCGGAACGTAAACCGGAATTTGCCGATACACCTCCCGCGATGGCGATCTCCTGAATCCCCGTTTCTTTTGATGCACTCACCAGTTTTTCGATCAATAGCTCAACAATGGTCGACTGGAGAGCAGCAGCCAGATCCTGCAGGTTCTGCTTAATGAACTCCGGGTTATCTTTTATGCGATCACGGACCAGATAAAGAAAAGAAGTCTTCAGTCCACTGAAGCTGAAGTCCAATCCGCTGATTCGTGGTTTCGAAAATTTGAAAGCATGGGGATTCCCGGTTTTTGCAAGTCTGTCAATCTGAGGTCCGGCAGGATAGGACAATCCCACCACCTTGCCACATTTATCAAACGCTTCCCCGGCTGCATCATCAATGGTTCTCCCAATGGTTTCCATCTCAAGATAATCCTTAACAACGACCAGTTCTGTATGGCCTCCCGAAACCAGCAAACACAAAAAAGGGAAAGCCGGGCATCTCTTTTCTTCCGCTTTCTCCAGGATAAAATGGGTCAGTACATGAGCCTGCAGGTGATTGATCTCAATCAGGGGTATCTCTCTGGCAAGAGCAAATCCTTTGGCAAAACTGGTTCCCACGAGAAGCGATCCGAGCAGCCCGGGTCCTTTTGTAAACGCTACAGCCGATATGGATTCATTGGATACTCCGGCATCTTTCATTGCCCGGTCCACCACGGGAATGATGTTTTGCTGATGTGCCCTGGAAGCCAGTTCAGGAACCACGCCACCATACGATTTATGCACATCCTGGTTGGAAATTATATTCGACAGAATATACCCGTCCCGGACAATTGCCGCAGATGTATCGTCACAGGAAGATTCAATACCGAGGATGATGATGCTCATTTTAATACCCTAATTTACTGGTAATTTGAACTATTTTTGCTTTTTTTACGTTTTATTATAAACATTAAATTTATCAAAAAAAGATATAAAATATTAATTCTTATCCTGCTTATCCTTATTCTTGTTCCGGTGAGCGGTTATTTTGCGTTGCAAAACAGCAAGGTGCAAACTTTCCTTGTACACCGTATTACAAAGGGGCTGTCTGAAAACCTTAATGCCAGAGTTACACTGGAGTCCGTTCATTTTAAATTTTTTAACCGGCTGGTTATCAGCAATCTTATGGTTGAAGACCAGCAACAGGATACGTTATTGTTTACCAGGGAACTTACCGGTCACATCAAATCGTTTAACCGCAAGAAGAAAAATATCGCATTATCCAGGGTTATTCTTGAAGAGACAAGCTTCAACCTGAGGACAGACTCTGCCGGAACAATCAATCTAAGGTTCATCATCAATGCGATCAGAGGCCGGCAAGATACATCCGGTGCCAAACTGGATCTGAGCATTTCCAGGATCGAGCTGCGCGAATCCTCCTTCTCCCTGAAGCTTTACGAGCCCAAAATAAAAAACGGAGGGATCAACTTCACCGACCTGAATCTGAGTGATCTTTCCTTTAAATTGGATGATTTTCATATTCTGAATGATACGGTTGGATTCCAGATAAACGACCTTACATTTACTGATACCAGCGGATTTCATGTTGACCGGTGGAATACCCATTTTCAGATTTGTCCAACCTGCATGGAGTTTACCGATGTATCCATCATTACTCCACTTTCCGAATTGTTTTCAGAAAAATTATCCTTTCGCTACCCGGATTACAGGGGATTGAAAGATTTCATCAACAGGGTGGATCTTGACCTCACTATCAATGCATCAGACCTTGATTTTCATGACATTGCATACTTTGCTTCCGGTCTGAGCTGGATGAATCAAAACATAGACCTTAGCGGCAGGTTTACAGGTTTTATCAATGACTTCAAGGGGAAGCGTGTATTGATTCAATTTTCCGATATGACACAAATAGCGGGTAATTTTGAGATTGAAGGACTTCCAGACATAAATGAAGCATTCCTCTTTGTCGATATTAAAAACATGACCACAAGCATTGAGAACCTGGAACAATTTGAAAAACCAGGAACCGGAGGGAAAATCCTGCTGCCTGAAAGTTTAAAACGATTAGAGATCATTAATTTTGATGGGAACTTTACCGGTTTTGTTGATGATTTTGTTACTTATGGCACGTTCACTTCAAACCTGGGAGCCATTTCCACCGATCTCTCAATAAAACCCGATACAACCGGATTTCTGGACTTCAGGGGCAGGCTCAAAACATTCGATTTGGATGTCGGTGAACTGACCAGCAGCGAGAAATACGTCGGCAAACTGGATATGAATGTCATTCTGGACGGACAGTTCCAGTCAGCTGATCAGTTTATCGCTTCGCTGGAAGGCATTATAGAAGGCATCGAAGTGAATGGATACAATTACACAAACATTAACATCGAAGGCGATTTTACCGAAAAGGCGTATGATGGATCCATTTCCGTTGAAGATCCAAATGTAAAACTTGATTTCCTCGGCAGGCTTGATTTCTCAGGGGATATGCCGGAATTTGATTTTACGGCGAATGTTCTGAGGGCAAAGCTGCATAACCTGAACATGGATAAAGCCGATACAAACTCACTCCTCTCTTTTCTACTGACAGCCAATTTTACCGGGAATAACATGGATAACATGAATGGAGACATCAAACTTCTGAATCTTAATTTTGACCGCCTCGGTAAAAATCTCCAGGTTTACGATTTCACTCTGGCCGCCGACAACCAGATTGACACAAGCTCCATTAAACTCAGGACCGATTTCATTGACGGAGACCTGATCGGAAAATATGAGTTCGCTTATATGCCCGCTTCCATTCAATTCTTTGTTTCCGGATTTATTCCGGCAATCTATGGATCCCGTATCGATACATCAGGCATCCACTTCAACCAGTTTGGATTCGATCTCCGGTTTAAGAATATGGATAAGCTGACATCCTTTTTCTTCCCGGGCTATTCCGTTTCGGAAAATGCCACATTAAGTGGTCAGTTTGACCCTGTAAGGAACAGGTTAACAATGGAAGGCAAAGCAGACCAGCTCGTATTAGGAGGAAATGAAATCAATAAGCTTCTGTTTGCTTCGAAAAGCACCGACAGCCTCTTCTACCTTAACCTGCTCAGCGAGGATATGACTATCGGGGGAAATCTTGATTTTCAGAATATTCACATTTCATCTGACGCAAAAGACAACAGGCTGGGTCTTACCATGCAATGGATGAATGTTGATAGCTTGCGAAATGAAGGGGTTCTCAATGCAACAGCCGATTTTTACCGGGACAATGATGCGAAAAAACCACACATCGACATATCGGTCGATCGTACAAACATTTACATCAAAGACCTGTTATGGCTCATTAACCAGAGCACAATAGAGATAGATTCAACACTGATTAACATCAATGATTTCTCAGTCGCCAGAGAGGACCGGCTTTTCCTGGTTTCCGGAACCATTTCTGAACAGGAAACCGATACATTGCATATTGAATTTCAGAACCTGATGCTATCTTCATTCAATGCCATAACAAAAACCGACAGAATTCAACTGGATGGTATTGCTAACGGTGTAGCCGATCTCTCGGGGTTGTATCATAATCCACTATTCCGTTCCGACATTGAGATTGAAAACCTGGTGATCAACGAAGAATTCCTCGGAAATTCCTGGATAGGAAGTACCTGGGATACATTGAATAATAGCCTTCATCTTCACACATACACCAAACGGGGAGAGTTAACGACACTGGATTTTGAAGGTGATTATTCCCCTTTTAACAAGGAAATCGATTTTTCCCTGAACCTTAACAAGCTGAGATTAAATATATTTCGCCCGTTTTTAAGAAATCTTGCCTCCGATCTCAATGGAATAGCTACCGGAGAGATCCAGATTAACGGAACACTGAATGAACCACTCACCAACGGAAAGATTACACTTCAAAAAGCCTCCTTTATCATCGACTACCTGCAAACGAAGTATAATTTTACGGATGAATTTACCATTGCCGACAACATCACCTCATTCCATGATGTCCAAGTTTTTGATCCCAACGGAAATGTTGCGCTGACAAAAGGAAAAATATCAAATGAATACTTCAGGAATTTCACTTTTGACATCACCCTTGAACCGAAAAAATTTCTATTCCTCTCAACACGGGAAGAGGGTAACAAGGAGTTTTTTGGTACCGCTTACGGAACCGGAATCGTAAAGATCACGGGACCTCCGAAAAACCTGATGCTCGATGTTTCGGCAAAAACCGAAAGCGGCACCCAGTTTTTCATCCCTTTGAATCCGGAAGGTGATGTTGCTGCATACAACTTTGTAACCTTTATTAAGACAGGCGTACAGGAAACGGTGGAGGAGAAAAACGGCAGGTACGAAGTTGACCTGTCGGGGATTGAAATGAATTTCGACCTCACCGTAACCCCGGAAGCAGAAGTCCAGCTGGTATTCGATTCAAAAATCGGAGACATCATAAAAGCCACCGGATCAGGGAAAATTAACCTGTTGATCAATACCCTTGGAGACTTTCGCATATATGGGGACTACCAGATTGAGCAGGGAGATTACCTCTTCACGCTTCAGAATGTGATCAACAAACGATTCACTGTACGAAACGGGGGTACCATTACATGGAACGGCGATCCGGCGGATGCATTCATTAACCTGCAGGCAGTCTATAACGTCAGGACTTCTCTTCGGAACCTCTTTAACGATGATTCCTACACCAAACGCTACCCCGTGGAGTGCCAGTTAAACCTGTCGAATAAACTGACGAATCCGGACATCCAGCTTGATATCCTTCTCCCCACTGCTGATGAAGAAACCAAAACCCTGTTGAAAAATTCGTTAAATACAGAAGATAAACTAAGCAAACAGTTTCTTTCCCTGCTGGTTATTAACAGCTTCCTTCCCGATCCCAACCTGGTGTCTGCAGCAGACCAGCAATCCAGGACTACTGATTATACTCCAGCTGTCGGTGTGACAACAAGCGAGTTGTTATCGAATCAATTGAGCTATTGGCTGTCACAGATCAGCAATGATTTCGACATCGGTTTTAGCTATATGCCAGGAGATGCAATTACCACCAATCAGGTTGAAGTAGCGTTATCAACCCAGTTGCTGAACGACCGGGTTACGATAAATACAAACCTGGATGTGGGAGGACAGACTGTAAGAGAGCAAAATCCCACCCTGCCTGAATCATCGGAAAATACGTCCAACATTGTGGGTGATTTTTCGGTTGATATCAAATTAACAAAGAGTGGTAAACTCAGGATGAAGGCTTTTAACAGAGCCAATGATAACCGGTTGTATGAACTGGCTCCCTATACCCAGGGCATTGGATTGTTTTACCGGGAAGATTTCAATAGTTTTGATGAGTTGATGAACCGATATTGGAGCAGGCTGTTTTCACGAAAAGAGGAGCGCTGAACAACCCCAACAAATTATTTGCAGGTTTTTTCTGTTTTTCAACAAAACAAACAATCGTTGTTAATATTTTCTGTAAATTCGGAGCTTTCAAAATTACTTTATTCAAGATTACCTGATCAAATTTTTCTATTTTTGTTGCAACAAAAAACCAGATAGCTGAGATATGTTTATAGCAATGGTTGTGGTTTTTATTCTGGGGTATACGGCTATTGCCCTGGAGCATCCACTCAAAATAGACAAGGCTGCATCTGCCCTGCTTACCGGAGTAATTCTCTGGGTTTTATACATTTTTGGTGCAGGCGATATTCTTCCGGGAAGTGAATCTTTTGGTGAATTCCTGAAACAAAATGCAGATGTTGCCAGCATGAGCTCATTTCACCAGTACATCGAGTTTATCACTGACCATGAAGTAATTCACCACCTGGGAGAAATATCAGAAATTCTGTTCTTCCTCCTGGGAGCCATGACGATTGTTGAAATAATCGATACTCACGAAGGATTTCGGATCATCACTGATAAAATCAGAACAACCAACAGGGTTAAGCTGTTGTGGATCCTGAGCCTGATCACGTTCTTTATGTCTGCTGCTCTGGATAACCTGACGACAACCATTGTAATGGTGGCGCTGTTGAGGAAGCTTATCGGAGATAAGAAAGACCGTTGGTTTTTTGCCAGTATGGTTGTCCTGGCAGCCAATGCAGGTGGAGCATGGTCTCCTATCGGCGATGTAACAACCATCATGTTATGGGTTGGGGGGCAGGTTACAACCGTAAGCATTATTACGAATGTTTTCTTACCCAGTATTGCAACTTTGGCAGCCCCCTTGATTCTTGTCTCCTTTATTATGGGAGGTACGGTCCAACGACCCGCTTCAAAGGTTGTCAGCGCAACAACAAAGGAGCAGACCACTAAGTTCGAACGTACGTTTATATTCTTTCTCGGAGTCGGTTCCTTGCTGTTTGTGCCGGTTTTTAAAACACTGACACACCTTCCTCCCTATATGGGAA
>CAZTES010000100.1:0-11375 GCA_964612275.1 uncultured Rikenellaceae bacterium | reverse complement strand
CTTCCCATCGGTCAGACCGAAAAGAACCGGTCAGACCGTGCGTGACGGACCGTCTGACCCATCCAGGGTCTGACGGATTGCATGACTTCCCATCGGTCAGACCGAAAAGAACCGGTCAGACCGTGAGGGTTATCGATCCTCCAGAAACACCTCTATTACCGGGATCTCAACATTTGGTTTATTAACTGGCAGGGAGAGGTTAATATCGTTCTCTCCCACTTCCTGTTCAATCCAGTATCCGTGCGGTTCGGTAATGCGTATTTCCGAGGCATCATGCAGGAATTGAGCATACTTGACTTTCCCCCTGTACCCGGGAAGCATAAAATTTTGCAGGGGATAATCAAGCAGGTGGATATATAACCGCTTCGTCTCCGGATTATAAGTCAGCAGGCAATTGTCGGGAATTTTGAATTCTTCGGGAGCCTGTGTACATCCGTAGATCGAACGGCTGTTGACCTTCATCCATTCTCCCATGGATTTCAGTGCAGCCTGTGCCCGGTAATCAAAGGTTCCCCGTCCTGTTGGCCCGACATTCAGCAATAGATTTCCCCCTTTGCTGACCGATTCGATCAGCAACACAAGCAACTGCTTGCTGTCTTTCCAAGTATGCTCATCCCGGTAATATCCCCATGAGCCGGAAAATGTCTGGCAGGTCTCCCAAGGGATCCTTTTCCCGTTCACTTCCGGCCAGGCAGGTACCTTGAACTGTTCGGGTGTGGTAAAGTCCCATCCATCCTCATAATCTTTCAGATCCATCCGGTCATTTAGAATGATCTCAGGCTGCAACTGACGAACCATTTTCAGAAGCTCCTCCGAATTCCAGTCGCTCCTGTCTTTCCCGTGCTTGCCGGGGAAAGAGTAATCAAGCCACAGGATGTCAATCTTCCCGTATTTTGTAAGGATTTCCCGAACCTGGTTATGAAGGTATTCCCTGTAG
Source organism: uncultured Rikenellaceae bacterium (assembly GCA_964612275.1). GTDB lineage: Bacteria > Bacteroidota > Bacteroidia > Bacteroidales > VadinHA17. The sequence goes on along the minus strand of CAZTES010000100.1, from coordinate 10,438 downwards.
ATATTCATGTCCCTCTTTCGGTTTATCTCAGCATATTCCTCATCTGCAGCAGGCCGTAACGGATGAATGCGGTCCACAGTATATTCAGGATGATGCCAGTCGATCAGGCTGTAATAAAACCCGATTTTCAGTCCCTCAGCCCGGAAGGCATCCACCCATTCTTTGATGATATCTTTGCCATAGGGTGTGCTTGTAACCTTATAATCTGTGAATTCGGAATCGAACATGCAGAATCCTTCATGGTGTTTGGATGTAATGACTGCATATTTCATCCCGGCTTCTTTCGCCATTTTCGCCCAGTCCGAAGGGTTAAACAGATCGGGATTAAACCGGTCAAAATATTCCTGATACTCTTCTTCCGGGATCTGTTCATGGGTTTTTACCCACTCGTGTCGTGCAGGGAGAGCATACAAACCCCAGTGAATAAACATTCCAAAGCGGTCATTGACCCACCAGGCCATGCGTTCAGTTTTTTCTTTTTCCGTTTCGGTTGTTAATTTCTTCTGGGCGAATCCGGAAGAAGTTAACAACATGAGCATTGATAAGGAGTAACAAAATTTTTTCATAACTCTTGGTTTACATAATGATCGATTATTTCATTCAACGATTATTTCATCAGCAAATATCCAGGCTTTACCTCCTGCGCCCGGGTGCCAATCAGGGCATCTTCCGGTATTTCTTGCTATAATCCTTATGTCGCTGGTATTTTCTATGTTTATGTTGCAGACAAAATCGTGGATCAGCTTTTCATCTGTCCTTTGAGGAACATTATGCTCAACCCGGTAATTCTCCTCATAGTTAATCCCATCAAAAGAGAGGTTAATTTTCACGAATTGGGGCAAAAAGACCCACGATCCGGCATCCTGGAGAAATCTGACAGTGATTCTACTAACAGCGGTCTTTTCTCCCAGGTGAATGACTACATCCAGGTCATTTCCCTCAAATCCCTGCCATGCAGGATCATGAATATCCAGCATTCCATGGATCCCGTCAACCAGTGCACCATCCCCTCCACCGGTATATTTCTGACTATATCCGGAATGATACGAGATCTTCTTTCCAACAGCCAGGTGGTTTACTTTTCTGTCCGGGATAATGATCTTTTCTTTTCCCCAGTATTTAAAACTCAGGTCCATGGGATCGTCATATTTCTTCATGGATTGATCCAGCAGGTTGACCATTTCAAGCAACTTGTCAGAATAATCAGGAAGTTCAGCCAGGTCATTGATCTCCCAGGGATCCTTATTCAGGTTGAACAGTTGTGTAGTTTCAACATTATTCACCTGGTATTTAATCAATTTCCAGTTGTCATTGGTTCTGATCCCCCGTTGCAGGTTCCGGTAAGCATAAAACAGCTCTTTTCTGATATCAGCATCCCTGTTTTCAAAGGCTGGTAACAGGCTCTTCCCTTCAACCCCATCAGGGATTTCCGTATTTACCAGGTCGCAGATCGTAGGGAAGATATCCATCAGGTAGCACAAAGCATCGTTTCTTGCATTCCCGGGTATTCCGGGACCGGTAAAAATCAGGGGTACACGGACACTGTGTTCATAAAGGTTTTGTTTCCCAAGCAGCCCATGCTGGCCTACCGCAAGGCCATTATCTCCTGCAAACACAATGATCGTATTATCTTTTTTGTCCAGCTTTTCAATGGTTTTGAGCAGGCACCCGATCTGCTGGTCCATATGGGTGATCATGGCATAATAGGCAGCGATGTGTTCCTTTATTATCTCCGGCGTTCGTGGCCAGGGAGCCAGTTTTTCATCCCTCACCTTCAACTCTCCGTTATCGAAGGGATGTTCTTCCATAAAATTCAGAGGCAGCTCGATCTTTTCTGGCGGATAAAGTTGCGTGAAAGAGTCCGGTGCCATCCGTGGATCATGGGGAGCGGTAAACGAAACATAGATAAAAAACGGTGCGTCTCCAGTATCCGCTTCAAGAAAACGAATCGCTTCATCTACAAATAGTTCACTGGAGAATTTTTCCCTGGTCTTTTTGTTCTCCTCGGGGTAAATGCCGGTTGTGTCAAAATCAAAACAGGAAACAGCCAGATGGTCACTCATCCCGCCAAAAAATATTTTTCCTCCATCGGTAAAACAGCGTGCATAGGATTGCTTACCATTATGCCATTTCCCTGTTCCAAAGGTTTGATAACCCATATCCCGAAGGATCTCCGGGAACATGGCATGGTCATCCGGGATGGTTGCCCCTTTCATTTCCAGGTGAAAAAGAGATTTCCCGGTCATCAGCATCGCCCTGCTTGGCATACAGATTGCGCCGCTTGTCCCACCCATAATATGGGCATGAGTAAAACTGACCCCCTGCTCTGCGAGCCGGTCAATGTTTGGAGTCAATACCTCCTCATTCCCCAGGGCATGAATGGTATTAAAGCGCTGGTCATCTGTAAAAAGGAACACAATATTCGGAAGAGAAGATGGGCTAATATCTCTATGTGCGATATTGCAACCCGTTATCCCGGTAGCCAGGCAACTGATTGCCAATCCCAGGTAAAGGGTGACAGGTGAGAATCTTTTTTTTCTCATAAACAGGGAGAGGTCGAAAAGGGTAAAGTTAAAAACATTCTCTCTCCGGTTTCAAAATTTTACTAATTTTATTCGCTTATAATCCGATGATCACCATTAAATGTAAACACATGGAAAACTATCAGAATCATCCCCTGTATCAGCCGATGGACTTTGAGGCGCTGTTCACACAGACTTTTCAGATTTATAAAAAACATTTCGGTTGGCTCTTCCTGTACAGTTTTTCAGGAATTTTACTGATGAGCATGTTGTTATTTGCAACGAACCTTAAGGATGTTTTTACCTATGATTTTATTTATAATCCCGAGCAGGTGGCAGGATTGCTTGGAAAGCTTTTTTTGTTCCTCATTGTACTCTATATCGGGTATTCACTGCTCTATCTTTTTATTCATTATTATATTATATACCAGTATATTGAGCCTGAAAAGAGTCACTCCACACTGTTTCTGGAGGCAATGAAGAAATTTGCCCTTCCCTACCTGCTGATTATCCTGATTGTATCCATCATCCTGACCATTAGCATGACCATCGGTCTTTTCCTCCTGATCGTGGGTATGTTTCTTGCCTTGCTCTATTTCGGAACGATCTTCCTGCCGGTCACCCCAATACTTATCGTTGAAAAAGAGGACCCCATAACTACGATCAGCCGCTGTTTCAAACTAGGTCATCTTGATTTCTGGCCAACACTGGGGGCTCTGATTGTAATTTCCATACTACTGATGGTAGCATCAATGATCCTGAGTGCGATTACCATGGCTCCTTTTTCCATGGATGCATTTAAACTGTTGAATCCCAATACGGTATTAGAGATGATAGAAAGCGGAGAATCCCTGTTGTCATTCATGACACCGGGATTTGTACTGGTTTCCTCCATTGCCAGTGCCATTACCTTTCCCGTTATCCCTATCTTTGCCGTGCTGGTCTTTTTTAAGCTGAAATACAAAGAAGACCAGAAGCAGGCAATGGAATCATGAATTATTTCATTCCCTCGGTTATTCCCGGCCAATTATCCGTTCTGAAGGGTGAAGCGGGTAGTCCCTCTCTGTTATTGAGATTGGCATCGTCCGGATTGTCACTCCATGCATAACGAACGGCAACTGGATGCTGAATGGAGGGATGGTATACGATCACCGAATTGCCTTCCACACGTGCTTTTGCCCAGTGGAAGGTCCGATCTTCACCGGCAATGATAAATCCCCTGAGATAACCATACTTGTCTTTTGCAACCAGTCCGGATCCGGTTTGAGAAAATGTTATTCTTATCTCATTTCCCGCAACTTCCATTGACTGATAGATTGGACCGGAGTAAACTACATTCTGTTTGTATACATTTTTTTTTGCTGCCAGGGCCAGTCTCCTCCCTACTTCTTCCTTATTCGCAGGATGGATGCTGTTTGCTTCACCGATATCGATGGCAACAGCCATCCCAGTATTGCGCAGGGAGAGGGCCATTAGCTGCGCCTCCCGGAGTTCCGCCCAGTCACTTTCTACCGGATTCTCATTTACCGGTTTAAATGAAGCAAGCTGAACAAAAAGAAATGGAAAGTCACCCTGGTTCCAGTGTTTTCTCCAGTCATTAATCATAAGCGGGAATAACCTCCTGTATTGATACGCCCGTGATGCATTAGCTTCACCCTGGTACCAGATTGCTCCTTTTATACCAAATGGAATTAAGGGATGAAGCATTCCGTTGAACAGGAGAGTGGGCCTGCTGTTGGGACCAAGAATTCTCTTTTTTAATCCTTCATCATTGTTTTTAACGTTCTGTAGCCATTGATCATATTGCTTACTGATTTCTTCTGTATAGTCATCAACGGTTTGTTCTGGCTTATCCATTTCATCAATGATTTGCCCAAAATCAGGATCTTCTTTCAATGATTCTGCACTGGTCCATGTCTCACAGACCGTTCCGCCCCAGTTCACGCTGATTAACCCCACCGGAATATCCTGATCCTGATGAACTTTCTTACCAAAGAAGTAACCGACAGCTGAAAAATCTGCAATATTGGTCCCAATAGCACTTGCCCATCCTGAACTTTCAATGTTTTCCATGGGGCGAAAACTGATTTTTCTATCGACAGTGATCAACCGGATATTGGGATAATTTGCCTCCTGAATTTCCCGTCCGGAGTTTAGAACCGGCTGCCCGGGCCATCCCTTTACCGGCATCTCCATATTGGATTGTCCTCCGCAGAGCCAGACATCCCCAATAAGTATATCCTTAAAGATAATTTTATTCTCCCCCTGAATATTCATCTCGTATGGCCCTCCGGCATCCATTGGTGCCAGCCGGGCAATCCACTTTCCATTCTTATCCGGCTTGACCGATACCATTTGACCGTTCAGTGACAGGGTAACCTTCTCACCCTGATCTGCCCAGCCCCAAACCGGAATCTCTATTCCCCGTTGCAATACCATATGATCACCAAAGAGGGTGGCCAGTTTAACTTCTGCCCGGGTTTCAGGTAGTGTGCTATGAAGCAAAACTGCTCCCAAGAACAAAACAGATAAAGATTTACTGAAACCAGGTTTCAGTTTACGATCCTTCAGAAATTTCATAACTTCGATTTTTAAAATTTAAAATCGGAAAATTGAATGGTAAGGTACGGGATATTAATGGTGAAGAGAAATCTCCCACAATCCCGGTTGTTTAATCTCAAATTCAAAAACCACATCATACCGCATTGTTTTCAGCTTATTCCAGGTTGAGTAGGTTACTTTTCCCCAGAATGGGAACACCACATTATCGAATCCGGTAACATTGCTGTACCGTATCTCAGATCCGGAATTTGAAACAAATAGTAAATCTTCAATATCAGAATTGGGAACTCCTACCATGAGTATCTTTACGATTACCTGGTTCCCATCCCCACGACGCATGGAACTATACCGTATCAGATTCCTCTTCATGATCACCTGCACAGCCTGCGCCTCACTCATCCCCTTAAATTCATCATTCGTCCACATCCCCTGCAGCATTGAATCCCTTCCACTTGTAATGAAAGAGTAAGTGCCATAACCATGACGCTTCCCCTTTCTCCACACCCCTTCATAAACCTCACCCGTTGACCAGGTATATACCCCCGTGCCGTCGGGCAATCCCTTTCTGAATTCTCCGACATAATTGTCCCTGCCCGAAGCTTCTCCTTCACCATGCGCCAGTCCCCTCTTGCACTCCCCTTTGTAAATCAGTGAAATTTCCGGTTTTAAAACTTTACAGTCTGTCTGTCCATATCCAATCGAGCCAAAAAGGATCAGACAAAAAATACCGATAACTGTTCCTGTTTTCATACTCCTGTACGTTTGCATTACTTGTATCAGCCATCCCCTTCAACGGGTCATTTTCAAAGTTAACCATTTCTTTAGCTTCACTTGATTTTTTCAAGAAAAGAAGAACAGCAAAAAGCGAACAATTTTTTACGTGTACGTACACGTAATCCGGGAAAATATTTTTATATTTGTTCATATTACTCTGCCGACAGGATCGAATCAACCCTTAAAACCAGCACATCATAAAAACAGGACAAAACATAGGGATTCGTGAAATTGCGGAAAAAGCCGCAGTATCCATTGGTACTGTTGACCGGGTAATACACAATCGCGGTGGTGTTTCGAAATCCACAAAGGAGAGGATACAAAGGATCATCCGGAAGTATCACTACGAGCCAAACATGCTGGCCAGAACCCTGGCATCCAGGAAGAAATATTTGCTTGCAACATTAATCCCTTTTCACACCAGGGATAATACCTATTGGGCAGGACCATTGGAAGGAATAAAAAAGGCAGCTTCAGAAATTGCAGATTTTAGTGTACGGCTGAGTTACTATTTCTTTGATCAACACGATGCAGGCACGTTTGATGAAGCGACAGAGAAACTCCTGGATGCTGATCCGGATGCAGTATTACTGGCTCCGGTTTTCCAACATGAAAGCCTGCCATTTGCAAAAGCATGTGAGGAAAGGGGTATTCCTTATGTATTCATTGATTCGAATATCCGGGGATTAAAAAACATCACCTATTTCGGTCAGGATTCTTTCCAGAGTGGATACCTGGCAGCCCGATTGATCAGCATTGGATGCACCATAAGATCGCGGTACCTGGTAATACACAATGCTAAGGAGGAAGAAAACATCAATCATTTAAAGCAGAGGGAGAATGGATTCAGAGCCTGGTTTAGCGACCATGAACAGATAGGGAAAGCGGTTATTGAGACCCTTTACATCCCCGGATCAGGAATGAGTGCTGGTAAGCACCTTCTCCCATCATTCCAAAAAGATAAAACGAAAGGGATCTTTATTACCTCCAATGCCCATATCGTTGCCCGATTGATTAAACAGATGAAAACGGATCATCTCCGGGTGATCGGGTATGATCTCACCAATGATAACCTGAAATTCCTGAAATCAGGTACCATTGATTTCCTGATTTGTCAGAAGCCTCACGATCAGGGGTACTACGGAGTCTACTCCCTCTTCAATTATCTGGTTCATAAAAAACCGGTTAAGGGACTTCATCATATGCCCATTGATATCATAACCAGAGAAAATTATCGCTACTATCTTGAATTTGAATAAAAAAAATATGGAAAATTTTACACTTAACGATGTAAAAGAAAAAGTATGCATTATAACAGGAGGGGCTGGTGTTCTTGGAAGCTCTATTTTAAGTGCCCTTGCAGCTTCCGGGATAAAAACTGCGATTGCTGATATTGATAAACAGGCCGCTGTCTCGTTAGCTTCAGAAATTGAAGCCAATACCGGCACAAAATGTATTGGGGTTGAGGCTGATGTCCTGTCGAGAAAATCATTGACTGAACTCAAGCAGAAGGTAGATCAAGTACTGGGTCCGATCGACTTTTTAATCAATGGAGCAGGTGGTAATGCACCCACAGCCACCACGGAGCTGGAGGAAATTAGCAGGGAGGCAGATGACCTGGAGAAAGGATTCTATGGATTGGAAACCGAAGGATTCGAGAGGGTTTTCGCATTAAATTTCTTAGGGACACTGCTACCCAGCATGGTACTGACTGAAGATATGGTGAAGAATCACCGCGGTGTGGTCCTCAATATCTCTTCCATGAGTGCATTCAAACCCCTGACAAAGGTCGCTGCCTATTCGGCAGCTAAAGCCTCGGTGAATAATTTCACCCAGTGGCTGGCAGTACACCTGGGGAAAACCGGTGTGCGCGTAAATGCGATTGCTCCCGGGTTCTTTATTACTCAACAGAACAGGTTCCTGGTGTTGGATGAAGATACCGGGGGATTTACCTTACGTGGACAGAAGATTGTTGATCATACACCCATGGGGAAGTTTGGCAATCCCGAAGATCTTCATGGTCCGGTATTGTTTCTGCTTTCGGATCTTTCCAGATTCATAACCGGGATTGTCCTGCCCGTGGACGGAGGATATAACGCATTCGGAGGAGTGTAAAAGGCATAGGGCAAAGGGCATGGAGCAAAGAGAAGGATGATGGTTGATGGATGATGGGAAAGGATTAATGGTTGAAAGGTTAAAAGTTAATTGAATACTCAATCATATGGCAAAGAATGTTATCGTAGCTCAATCGGGAGGACCCTCCCCGGTGATTAATAACTCACTCCGTGGCATCATCGAGACATGCCGGCAGTTTCCTGACATTTTTGGCAGGATTTATGGCGGATGGCACGGTATTGAGGGTGTTTTGAAAGAGGAGTTATTGGACCTGTCGATTCAGGAAAAAGATGAAATCGCACTGCTTAGGAGCACTCCTGCAGCTGGTAGTATTGGAACATGCCGGTACAAGCTGCTGGATCAACAGGAAAACGATTTTAACCGCATCCTGGATGTTTTCCGCGCACACAACATCGGCTTCTTTTTCTATATCGGAGGCAACGATTCACAGCACACAGCCTACAGGGTAAGCCAGCTGGCTCGTGAAAAGGGAATTGAATTGATCGCCACAGGTGTACCCAAAACCATTGATAATGATCTGGGAGATAACGAATTCAAGCTGATTGACCACACACCCGGGTATGGAAGTGTTGCCCGATACTGGTCATACATCGTACAGAATGCCAACGAGGAAAACAGGGGATCTTCACCGGCTGATCCGGTCCTTGTCCTTCAGGCGATGGGAAGAAAGATTGGTTATATTCCCGCAGCCTCGCGGCTTGCAGATCCTGACCGGACAACACCTCTACTCATTTACCTTCCGGAATCGGGAGTACGGCTGGAACAAATGGCAGATCATGTAAACGAGCAACTTAAAGAGCATGGAAGATGCATTGTCGTGGTCAGTGAAGGATTTGATGTGGGAGATATCGGCGATGTCCGGGATGCCTTCGGACACACCTCTTTTGGCTCAACCAAAACTACAGTTTGCCAGATTGTAATTAACTATCTTAACCAGAGCGGGATCAAAGCCAGGGGAGCAGCACGCGGCCAGGTTATGGGAACAGATCAGCGAAGTTCGGCCATTTATGCTTCGGTTACCGACCTGGAAGAAGCATACAACATGGGACAGAAAGCAGTTGAAATTGCTATGAACGAAGGAAACGGATGGATGGCAACCCTGCTGCGTGAACCGGGGCCAATCTACTCGGTGAAGTACGATAAGGTGCTGCTGGAAAAGGTGGCACTCTCGGAACGGAAATTCCCTGAAAAATGGATTACTCAAAACAAAGTGGATGTTACGGATGAATTTCTTGACTATGCCCGGCCACTGATCGGCAACGATTGGCCATCTGTCCCTCTGATTGACGGCAAACAGCGGTTTACCCGATTTAATATGGTGTTTGCGGAAAAAAAACTGAAAAAGTATGTGCCGGAAGCCTATTAGAATATCGAATATTGAATACTGAATAGCGAATGATGAAAGATTTAAGAAAATAAAATATCAAATCATGAAAAATTGATAAAGAATCATGAGTATAAGTAACTATGGAAAAGAAAAAGTATGATTTAGAAGATCGGCTTATTGATTTTGCAGTTCTGGTAATCAAAATTGCAGAAAAAATTGGAAATACTGTAGCAGGTAAACATTTAGGAGAGAATTTGATACGGTCCGGAACTTCTCCCGCTCTTAACTATGGAGAAGCACAAGGTGCTGAATCGCGTAAGGATTTTATACACAAAATGAAGATCTGCCTTAAAGAATTACGTGAGACAAGAGTTGGATTAAAAATCATTAACAAACTTCCATTTGAACAGGTAAAATCTTTATTAGATGAAGCATTGCCTGAAAATGAGGAGCTGATTTCAATTTTTTTTAAAAGTATTGAAACCGCCCAGTCTAACTTGAGAACAAAATCCAAGAATGAACTAAATTGAGCATTTTATGAAGATTTCTTCATTCAATATTCCCTGCCTGCGGCAGGCAGGCTTGTTCATTATTCATTATTCTGAATATTTCAAATTCGAAATCCGAAATATTTTATACCAATCATCTAAATTTATACCATGGATCCTCAGCAACAACTTCGCGACCTCAAACCCAACCACCCGTTTTTCATCGGTATCGACTCTGACGGATGTGTATTTGATACCATGGAACCGAAGCAAAAAGAGTTTTTTTGTCCTAATGTGCTGCGTTATTACGGTCTTCTCCCCATCTCAAAAATAGCCAGGGAGACGTGGGAATTTGTGAATCTATATTCACAAACCCGTGGTATAAACCGGTTTCTTGCCCTGATCGAATGTTTTGAACTGCTAAAGAAACGCAAAGAAGCGGTGGATCGGGACTTTCAGGTACCGGATCTTTCTGCTCTTAAAGAGTGGACAGGCAAAGAGACAAAACTGGGAAATCCAACACTGGAAATTTATGCCAAACGGGTTCGAAACCGTGACATCGACCTTGTATTAACCTGGTCAAAAACCGTTAACAAAGAGATTGCGCAATGGGTACATGGACTCTCACC
>CAZTES010000099.1:0-11383 GCA_964612275.1 uncultured Rikenellaceae bacterium | reverse complement strand
GGAATTAAACCACACCTTCTCGTCCGCCGAAGCGGAACGCGAAGGAGGATTAAATCATATCAATAATATTTGTATTTGTTTCCCAATGTTGTTATTTTTGACAACAAATAGAAATGTATGCGTTTCACTGAATTCAAAAAAGCTCTTAGTCCATTTACTGTTTTTTCATACAAGGATATCTTGAAAGTGGATCCATTCTTCGATAGGCGTAGATTAGTGGAATGGCAGCGACAGAATCATATCAGGAAAATCAGAAACGGCCATTATACTTTTGCAGACATTGAGATTAATGAAGAAACACTTTTTCATTTATCCAACAATATTTATAAACCATCCTATATATCGCTGGAATCATCTCTTTCATTTTATAACCTGATACCGGAAGGTGTATATCTGGTGACCAGTATCTCAACAAAAAAAACAGCAGCTTTTGAAACTCCTATTGGAAATTTTTCATACAGGAATATCAGGGAAGCTCTGTTTTGTGGGTATAATCTGGTTCAAATGGGAGATTATACTATCAGGTTAGCCAGTCCGGAAAAGAGTATACTCGATTTGTTATACTTAAACAAATTGGAAACAATAAACGAGTTTGAAGGACTCAGAATAAATCACCAGGTGGCAGTTGACCTGGTAAATATTCCCAGGCTTAAGAATTACCTTAAACTCTTCCAATCAAGGATCATGGAGAAGCGCGTTAATAAATTTATAGATTACATCAATGCTGGAACTTGAACAAATAAAAAGTTATTACCCTGGTAATCTTCGTGGCGTTGAGAGGTTCATGCTACGGGAATATCTTCAATATAAGATTCTCGAGATACTTTTTGAGAGTGTCTATGCAAATAAACTTGTATTCATTGGAGGGAGTGCTTTACGTATTGTCCATGGTAACAACCGGTTTTCCGAAGACCTGGATTTTGATAATTTCAATATTTCGCCCGAAGAATTTATTGAAATAGGGAAAACAATACAACATGGACTGAAACTGGAAGGATATGAGGTTGATATAAGGAGTATGACGAGGGTGGTATATCACTGTTATATACGCTTTCCAAAACTGTTATTTGATAATAAACTCTCCGGGCATGCTGAAGAAAAAATATTTATTCGGTTAGACACAGAAGCTCAGCATTTCGACTTCATTCCACAAAGGCACCTGCTGAACAGGTTTGATGTTTTTACGGAGATTAAAATCACGCCAGTAGATATTTTGCTTGCTCAGAAGTTTCTCACCATTATCAGCCGTAAGCAGAGCAAGGGCAGAGACTTCTATGATGTAATATTTCTTTTAGGACGCGATGTCAAGCCAAATTTTGATTTTCTTTCTAAGAAAGCATCAATTTCGAATGGCAGAATACTGAAAGAGGCTGTCTCCGAAAAGATCAGTTCAATTGACATGAAAGTTATAGCTGAGGATGTAAAGCCATTTTTATTCAATCAAAAGGAGGTCAAGAAAGTCGTTATGTTTTCGGATTACCTGCAGCAGATTACTCTCTGATCATTCAATTTATCAGGATACTCCACAAAACTGGTAATTCTGTTAAATAGGGACAGCTACCGATTTAAAATTTTGTAAAGATCTTTTTATACGGGTTGTTCTATTAAACGCATGGAGGAGTCCGTTCGACCCTTCGTCGGACGACTTCAGTTCGTCCGACGAATAAAGAGGTGAGTACTCGTAGCACGAATAGCATAGGATGTTGCTTCAAATTAGATACTCTTTTTCGAGCATCTCAACGATTTCAACAATAAATTTCTCACATTTCAGCTCGTACAGGTTTTTTTCCTTTGCCTCTTTCTGTCCCTCCTCCGTATTCAGATCGACACCAATCAAGTTGAAACAATCGGCATGGCCGTATTTTTCTATGAAATCTGCAGTAAATTTCTGGATCATCTGTGCGGCTTTCTCATTGGCGAGGTCGTCATCCGGGGCATGCATACCGTGTAAATACCCGATAACCATATAGGCCCCGGTGAGGGCGCCGCATGTTAATTGCTGTCGACCCATCCCACCACCGAATCCCGAGGCAATCCGGATCGCTGTACTCTCTTCAATTCCCAGGTCACGGGCGAAGGCAGAAAGAACCGATTGGGCACAATTGTATCCGTTTTTAAATTGCTGTAGTGCGAATGTTTTTTTATCCATATCAATGATTTTTTATTTCTAAAATTGCTCCATTTGGGGACTTTTCTCGCGCATCATCCTTTCAATCTCTTCCACCTCTTTGGGTGCTGCTTCAGAAAGGATCTCATTACCCTTTTCCGTTATCAGGATATCGTCCTCGATCCGTACACCGATGTTCACGTACTTTTTGTAAACCGGTTCGATTTTTTCAATAAAAACCTTCAGCTCTTTTTCAGGGATCTCTGTTCCACTTCTTTTCTTCAGCATTTCAAGTCCGTCTTCCGGAAGGTAAACTCCCGGTTCAATGGTCAGCACCATTCCCGGTTCCAGTTTCCGCCCCAGTCCTCTTTCATCGAAAAGCGGAAAGCCTGATCCTCTCCACCCATAATCCCCGGCATCATGAACATCCAGCCCAAGCCAGTGACTTGCCGGATAGAGAATATAAAACCGTCTCTGCCATTCACTGTCAGGATCAGTCATCAGGCCCAGTTCGTACAATCCTGCAAGAATAATTTCCGTTGCCTTTATGTGTCCCTCAAGAACCCGTTTGCCAGGTTTCATCCATTTGATCGCTTCTTTCTGACCTTTCAGCACCAATTCATATATTTCCCGCTGTTCTTTAGAGAAGGTGCCGTTAACCGGGATAGTACGGGTAACATCAGCAGTGTACCTGTTAAACTCTGCACCGACATCCATCAGGAGGAGGTCCCCGTCTTCCATTTCTCTTGAATTCGCTTCATAATGCAGGATGGTTGCATTGGGTCCTGATCCGACAATGGAAGGGAATCCGGGTCGCTGAGCACCATTTTTCCGGTAGGTGTATTCGATAATGGCCTCGATCTCATATTCACACATCCCCGGTTTGCAGATTCTATACGCATTCCGAAGTCCCTCGCAGGTAATATCAATCGCACGCTTCATGGTTTCGATCTCCGGGGGACTTTTAAACAACCTCATTTCATGAACAAGAGGCAGTGGATTAATGAATCGGGGATGAATATCCATTTCCATCTCTCCGATTATTCCAAGGACCATTTCTTTCAACTCACGGTATTCGGGGCTGATGTATATGTTCTTCTTCTGTTCCAGGTATTCACCAAGCAATTCTCTTAACTGGTATATGGAGTATGCCTTATCAGCTCCAAAAACAGTTACTGCCTCTTCCATCCCATATCGATCCCCAACCCACATCTTCTCTCCCGGGTACGAGGGTTGGACGAACAGAATGAATTGATCTTCGCCTTCCGGAATCAGGAGGAACAAAGCATTGCTTTCCGGGAAACCGGTCAGGTAATAGAAATCGCTCCCCTGTCTGTATTCATAATCGGCACCGGCTTTGCTACCTAGATCTTCTGAAGCGGAAAAAATTGCAACTCCCTCCTCCATCTGTTCCATCAGGGTTTGCCTGCGTTTTTCATATTCAGAATAATCGGTTTGAGCACAAGCAAAACCAGTAAACAGGCTCAAGATCATTGTGACCAGCAGTTTATTCTTCATGGTTATATATTTTCGGTTTTACAACATCTTCATTAAACAGGCTAAGAGACGAATCAATCAGGTGATTTTTCGTCGAATCCCATATTTTTTGCCCAGATATAATAGATCGGAATACCGATAAGCACTGTAATGACTGCCGCAGATGATTCCAGTGGCCGGTTAATGTATGCGATGATCATGATCAAGAGGCTGCAGAGGAGAAAAAAGAGAGGGACAAACGGATATCCCTTGACCCGGACAGCCATTGACTCCCCGATTTTCTTTTTCCGTGCAATGAACATTCCGGCAACAGCAAAAAAGGGAAAGATGAGCAGTGCAAATTCCACGTAGATGACGATCTGTTCGAAAGAACCGATAAGGACAAGGATCAGGGCAATGCTTCCCTGGATCAGGATGGATCGTCCCGGAACTCCAAATCTCCGGTGTACTTTGGCTGCAAACGGGAAGAACAGCTTATCCAGCGCCATGGCATAATAGATCCGCGGGCCAATCATGATGAATGCACTGAGCGAAGCCAGGAGTGCGATTGCACTGAGGATTCCCAGAATCCGCCCAAACCACTCCCCAAAAGCAGCAATGGATGCCTTTTCAAAAATGGGGATGGTCCCCTCAACCTCGCTGAAAGGAAGCGACCGGAAGATGAATAGATTCACGGCAATGTAGACGGCGATAACAATGCCTGTCCCCAGGAGCAGGGATAGAGGCAGGGACTTGCGTGGATTTTTCATCTCCCCGGCAATGTAGCTGCTTGCATTCCAGCCACTATAGGAGAACATAACCAACATCATGGCTGTACCAATTGCCAATCCGCCATATGCTTCTCCGGATTGAAATTGCAGGTTGGAGAAGTCACCTTTCCCCAGGATCATTCCCACGGTAGCCAGTCCGAAGACGATCAGGATCTTTATCGCTGTCAGGAAATTCTGAACCCGCGAGCCCCATTTGTGCCCCAGGTAATGAACAACCGTAAAAAGCACAATAACAGACAGAGCGAGCACCTTCTTTATCCAGAACGGATCCATAATGATCTCCCCTGAAACAGTAAGCCCTTTATCCGGAATTATGTATTCCGCAAAACCAAGCGCTGATGCAGCAATGGGAGCAGAAAACCCGACGAAGAAACTGGTCCAACCGCTTAAAAATCCAAGAGAAGGATGGTAGAGGCGCTTCAGGTAAAGGTACTCTCCCCCATCCTCCGGCATCCGTGTTGCCAGTTCAGCATAACACATGGCACCCGCAATGGCAACCATTCCTCCAAAAATCCATAAGAGCAACACCCAGGAAGGATTGGGTAAATTCCCTGCTATCAAGCCGGAAGTGGTAAAAATACCCGCACCAATCATATTCGCAATCACAATGCTGGTTGCAGTGAGCCATCCGATCTGTCTGCCAATTGTGGAACGATTACTTAGAGACATAGAGAAAATTTTTAAAACAGCAGAGCATTGAGAGATGCAGTAATCCCATTTCCTTGCAAGATAAATATTTATAGTGTTTAAAGCTGTATCGAAAAAGGTGTTTTTGAACTGTACACTGTTCTAATATACTGTCAGGTCATTTGCCCCGGGCACTCTCCAAAGGAGTCTCCCTCAGGGATCAATTCGGGACTATTGACCTTTGGGACTTTAAAACTTCGGAGAAGACCCTGATGGACCAGTTCCCGTCTGACGGCTTCGGTGGCTAGCGCGTCAGGCCGTCTGACGGATAGGTGTGCTTGATATCCGTCAAGCGGAGTACATCCGCTAGACGGGTAGCATTCGATTTTACTTGATTATATTTTATAACGAAGCTTCAAAGGCATTTAAAAAATAATTGCCATTTTTACTTTATCATTTTTTACAATGACAAGGCTCACAATCCATAACGATTCCCTCATTCAATTATGGAAGGACATCCGTGAATCCATATCCGGGACGGAACAGGATTTTACCTCGGGGAAGATCGGACGTGCCATTTTGTTGTTGTCGGTACCAATGGTACTGGAAATGTTGATGGAATCGATTTTTGCCGTAGTGGATATCTATTTTGTTTCGTCATTGGGTTCCGGTGCCGTTGCTACAGTAGGGATAACTGAATCGTTTCTGACCATTATATATGCCATCGGTGGTGGATTAAGCATTGGAGCGACTGCCCTTATATCCAGGCGAATAGGCGAAAAAAACAGGGAAGGTGCCGCTACATCAGCCGTTCAGGCAATTGGCACTGCATTAGTTGTTTCCCTGATCATTGCCATACCCGGTGTGTTGTTTGCCCGGGATTTTCTTATGGGTATGGGTGCAGAACCTGAGATTGTGGAATCGGGATCGATTTATACCTCCATTATGCTGGGAGGGAATGTGGTAATCATGCTGCTGTTTATCAACAATGCCATTTTCAGAAGTTCCGGTGATGCTGCCCTATCCATGAGGGTGTTATGGCTAGCGAACCTGTTTAACATCATTCTCGATCCGCTTCTTATCCTGGGTATCGGACCATTTCCTGAACTTGGAATCATGGGCGCTGCGATAGCAACAACCACAGGCAGGGGGCTGGCTGTACTCTATCAATTCTATCTGCTCTTCAGGGGAAATGGCAGGGTCAGTATCAGGGCCCGTCATTTGACCCTGAATCTATCCGTGATGAGAAACTTGATCCGTGTTTCCATGGGGGGCATAGGCCAGCATATTATCGCCACATCGAGCTGGATAGCCCTTGTACGGATCATCGCCATATTCGGCAGCGATGTGCTTGCAGGGTATACCATTGCCATTCGCATCCTGGTATTTTCCATGCTGCCAGCATGGGGGCTGGCTAATGCAGCAGCCACCCTTGTGGGACAAAATCTTGGTGCAAAACAACCGGGAAGGGCAGAACGTTCTGTATGGTTAACCGGAAGGGCTAACATGATCTTTCTGGGATTAATTGCCGTGATCTTCATCGCCTGGCCCGGACTATTCATCCGGCTGTTTATCGACGACCGTGGGGTGATTGATGCCGGAGCTTTATGCCTGAGGATCATCAGTTACGGATATGTTCTTTATGGACTGGGGATGGTGCTGGTGCAGGCCTTTAACGGGGCCAGTGATACTGCCACCCCAACAAAGATCAATCTCGTCTGCTTCTGGATGATCGAAATACCTCTCGCCTACTTGCTGGCGATCTCCGCAGGAATTGGCGAAAAAGGGGTCTACCTGGCGATCATCATCGCCGAATCCATCATGACCTTATCCGCACTCTTCCTGTTCAGGCGCGGAAAATGGAAGAAACGGAAAGTGTAGGAAGTATAGGTTTCAGTGTTCATTGTTAGAGTCCAATAAAATATTGAGAACCAAGAGTAATTTAAGTATTAAATGATGAAATAGTTCTCAGTTGTTAAGTTGATAATTTGATTAGAGTTTTATATTTTGAATTGTAGCTATAGTTGAAGACTGGGTTAAGTGTTTAACGATAATTCGATTTTTTTTATGAATAAACAAGCATTAAAACCTGTATCACAAAGCGAACGGATCCTTTCATTAGATGTTTTGCGAGGATTTGCAGTCCTCGGAATCCTGATCATGAACATTCAGAGTTTCTCAATGATCGAACCAGCATATTTAAATCCAACAGCATATGGTGATTTAACCGGTATAAACAGGTGGGTATGGATAATGAGCCATTTGTTTGCAGACTCAAAATTCATGTCCCTTTTTTCTATGTTATTTGGTGCAGGAATTATTCTATTCACAACCAGGATTGAGAAAAAAGGAATTAAACCAGCAAAATATTATTACAGCAGGTCATTCTGGCTCCTAATACTGGGACTCCTTCATGCCTATTTCATATGGTATGGAGATATCCTTGTTATATACGCAGTTTGTTCATTATTTCTCTTTCTTATGCGTAAGGTATCAGCGAAGAAGCAACTCATTACCGGGATAATCTTCATTGCCGTACCTTCCCTACTCTATTTCTTCTTTGCCTGGTCTATGTCCTTTTGGCCTCCGGAAGGTATGGAAACTGCCTTGGCCGCCTGGAAACCAGGAACTGACCTGGTACATGAAGAAGTATTAAATTACCAGGGAGGATGGAAGGAACAACTGGAACACAGAGTACCTGCTGCAATATTTTTACAAACTGCCTTTTTCCTGATGCATCATGGGTGGAGAGCTGCCGGATTAATGCTTATTGGTATGGCCCTCTTCCAGTGGAGGGTGCTCACAGCTGAAAGATCCTACAGGTTTTATTTCAGAACACTACTCATAGGATTAACAGCAGGTTATTTTTTAACAGGAATAGGGGTTTATCAAAATTTCAGAAACGAATGGAGTATAGATTACTCAATGTACCTGGGAGTGCAATTCAACTATTGGGGAAGTGTTCTGGTAGCTATGGGTTATATTGGTATGATCATGATAATCGTAAAGAAGATACGTACAGGTTGGTTTGTCAATTCACTTGCAAGGGTTGGACAGGCCGCCTTCACAAACTATCTTTCCCAGTCAATTCTATGTACACTTATTTTTTACGGACATGGGTTCGGATTATACGGAACGGTTGAAAGGAAGATCCAAATACTGATTGTTTTTTGCATATGGACGTTCCAACTTTTGATTTCCAGTTTCTGGTTTAAGTATTTCAGGTACGGTCCGGCCGAATGGTTCTGGCGATCAGTAACTTATCTTAGATTGCAACCCTTTCGAAAATCTCCAATTCAATAGGATCAGAATATGTTTTGGAGTATAAGGTTTTCAGTTCTCAGTTCAGAAAGAACTGGTATCTAAAAAAATCCTCAGATCAACATACCCAAACTTATCGAGTTTACACATTCACGGTATCCGCCAACACTACCAGTAGGCAAGCAGGTTGTAAGGAAGGTGTATCAACTAATTAACTTTTCAACCTATAACTAATCAACTTATTCATACCTCAATGAATCTGCTGGATTTCGTATCGCGGCCCGGATCGACTGGTAGCTTACCGTAATGATGGCAATAACCAGGGTTAGAAGGGCTGCCAGGATATAGTTAAATACTCCCTGGTCAATCCGGTAGGCGAAATTCTCCAGCCAGTTCTTCATCAAAAAGAAGGCAAGTGGCCAGGCGATCACATTGGCAACCAGCACCCATTTATTGAATTCCCGGGTTAAAAGGAAGACAATGCTGTCTGCTGTGGCGCCCATCGCTTTTCGAATACCGATATCCTTGGTTTTCTGCTCTGTGGTGAAGGAAGCCATTCCGAACAGTCCGAGACAGGCAATAAAAACCGCCAGGATTGAAAAGATCGAGTAAATGATTCCGAGCCTTCTTTCTCCACGGTAGATCTCATCAAATCTATCTTGAAGGAAAAAGTACTCGAACGGCTGATCGACAACCATCTCCTTCCATAGCTCTTCTGCCCTCCTGATTGTGGTTTGTCTGTTCTCGGGTTGAACCTTAATGACCAGGAACCGACCGGTCTGCCCCCTCCTCATCAGCTCCAGGCTCATGGGCCTGATCGGGTTGTGTGCCGACTGAAAATTAAAATCCCTGACTATGCCGACGATGGGTCTGGGAGTGAGTGTATCGGAAGGTTCAACCAGTCTCTGGTTCAACGGATCATCCAGTTCCAGGGAAGGAATGGATGCCTGGTTAATAATGATCGCATTCGAGTCGGTTGGGAATTCTTCCAAATAAACCCTGCCGTCAGCCAATGTAAATCCCATGGTTTCGAATATGTCATAATCGGCCCACCATCGTGAGAGAATATGTACCTCTGAATCTTTTCCTCCCTCTTTCAAAATGCCGTTTCCTGAGAATCCCTCGCCGGGAACATTAACAGAAACCGAAGCATTTTCGATCACCGGATCCTTAAGAAGCTCCTCCTTAAACACCTGCTGCTGGTCACCAACAGCATTAAATCGCTGAATCACCAGGATCTGATCCTTATCGTATCCCAGATCCATATTACGTACAAACCGGATCTGTGAGAATACGGTCAGGGTACAAATGATCAGGAAAATGGATATGGTGAACTGGAAGACCACAAGAATATTTCTTAAAACTCCCGATTTCATGGCATGGGAAAATTTTCCTTTCAATACAGACAGAACGTTAACCGATGATTGGAAGAATGAAGCATAACTGCCCGCGATAAATCCCACGAAAAGTGTCAGTAATACCAGTGATGGAATGATAACAGGATTGCTTAAATAGCTAACTGTCAGCTCTTTTTCTGCCAGGTTATTGAATTTCCCTTTCAGCAGTTCAACCAGAACCACCGCCAGGATCATCGACAATGTACTAATGAGCATGGATTCGGTAAGGAACTGGTAAACCAGTTTCCGGCGGCTTGACCCGACAACCTTTTTGATCCCCACCTCTTTGGCACGAAGAGATGAACGTGCAGTGGTCAGGTTAACAAAATTGATACAGGCAATGAGGAGAATGAATAAAGCAACAATCGACAGAATATAGACATAGATCGGGTCCATTGCCCCATCAAAGTTCTCTGTAAAGCTGGAATGCAGGTGAATATCAGTGAATGGTTCGAGGTAATAATAATAGCGGTTCCCTCCTTCATAAAACTCCGTAAGGGAAATGTTCATGATGGCATTAATGATGGGGCCGAAATATTTTTCCAGGAGAGTTGGAAACTGGTCATTGATCTTATCCGGAGCCATACCTTCTTCGAGCAGAACAAAGGTTTGCAACCGGTTACTCCCCCACTCACCTGCATCTGGTCTGCCCCTTGCCGTCATCGACCCTAAAAAATCAAAATCAAGCGAAGATTGTGACGGGGGTGTTTCACATACACCGGTAACCTCATAATCCTGTTCCCCATTGATTATCAAGACTTTCCCTATGGGATTCTCGTCACCGAAATATTTGATCCTCATTTCTTCCGTAATGACAATGGTATTCGGTCTGTCCAATGCCGTGCTCGGGTTGCCGGCAATAAAAGGGAAGGTGAAAATTTCAAAAAAGGTTGAGTCAACAAAGTAACATTGTTCCTCCGTAAATATTTTATCCTCGTATTGAACGATGGTTTGTCCGGCACCTTCGAACCGGGCAGCCTGTTCTATCCCTTCGAATTCTTCCATTAAAGCGAACACCATCGGAGGAGGTGTTGAACCGACTTTCAGATCCTGGTTACCCAGTTTAATATCAAGGCCAACAATGTAAATGCGGTCAGCCTTTTCATGGAATTTGTCATAGGATAGTTCATCCTGGACCCAGAGCAGGATAAATAAACAGGCCGTCAAGCCAATGGCAAGGCCTGTAACATTGATAAAGGAATAGCCTTTCTGCTTGAGAAAGTTTCGGATGGCAATTTTCAGGTTATATCGGAACATATCGGCAGGATGGATTTATTCAATAGACGATTAACAAAGATAATTCGTTACGGGAAAAATACCCAACATTTAATACTCATAACTCAGTTATGTCGATATGACATTAAATACTGTGCTTTGGAGGAGGTAAGTTGGGTATTGTTAATTGTTAATTGTTAAAAGTTAAAATGTTAATTGTGCAACTTTTCCCGTAAGGGATGCCTGCCTGCCTGCAGGCAGGCAGGGGGTTGAATATTAATACTTTATAACGAAAGTTCAACCCCTTTAGGGTTGTTACCTCCTCGTACATCTTAACCACCGGTTACAACCGGTGGCTACTCATTATTTTACCCCTGCCGGGGTAAATTTAGATGGGTGGGAAGTAATTTCGACTATAAGATTATACTACACCAAAGGTTTAAAAAATCTTAGTTTCACTCACCCCGCCGTTGGCGGTGAAGGTGGATATTCACTCACCCCGCCGCTGG
>CAZTES010000098.1:0-11488 GCA_964612275.1 uncultured Rikenellaceae bacterium | reverse complement strand
CAATATGATGAAGTAATCTGGACAGTTCCCCTTTTGCATACGGGAAATCCTTTTG
Source organism: uncultured Rikenellaceae bacterium (assembly GCA_964612275.1). Classification (GTDB taxonomy): domain Bacteria; phylum Bacteroidota; class Bacteroidia; order Bacteroidales; family VadinHA17. The sequence continues at coordinate 11,433 of CAZTES010000098.1, read as the reverse complement.
GCGTGCAATGATGAATTCATTAAGCGTAACAAAGCTATAATTTTTAAAAGTCATGATGTGTAATATTTACGTTTTGGAATATGCGTGGTAAATTTACTTCCGGTACCAATGCTTTACAACTAATTCTGACTCTTTCTTCATTTTTTATATTTTTGTTCTGTTAATACGGTATGGTATGCAGGTATTTAAATTTGGTGGATCCGCCATTAAAGATGCCAGGGGTATAAGGAAAATGGTGGAAATAGTGAAAGCAAAGAAGGAATGCAGGGTAGTGGTTGTTTCTGCGCTGGGAAAAACCACCAATGCTCTGGAAGATCTTTTCGGGTTCTATTTCACGGGGAACAATGGCTGGTTAGAAAGATTGAACCAAATCAAACAATTTCATCTCGACATCATCTCAGATCTTTTCGGCTCAAATAAACTTTCGCTAAAACGTGAGTTGGAGCGCTCTTTTTTAAAACTTTCTGACCGGTTAGAAGAAGAACCAGGAGGTGATTATGACCGGGAGTATGATCAAATCGTCTCAGAGGGTGAAATCTGGTCAACACAGATCGTGCATGCTTATTTAACCACTCAGGGAATAAACACGAAATGGCTGGATGCAAGGAAAATACTAATAACCGATACCTCATTTAGAGATGCTCGGGTAGAGTGGAACAAATCAATAAAACTGGTCAGACAGGAGATCAATCCGGAAAATGATGAACGATATGTTATTCAGGGTTTTATTGGAGGAACAGAGAATGGCCTGACAACAACACTCGGCCGGGAAGGTTCTGACTATACCGCTTCAATACTGGGTAATATCCTTGATGCTGAATCTGTTACTTTGTGGAAAGACGTTCCCGGTATTTTGAACGCAGATCCTGAAAATTTTCAAAATATTGAAAAACTGGATGAAATATCTTACCTGGAAGCCGTTGAATTGGCTTTCTTCGGTGCAAAAGTTATCCACCCGAAAACCATTAAACCGCTTTATAATAAAAATATCCCACTCTTCGTCAAATCGTTTGAAAACCCCGATACTATTGGAACAATCATCCATCTGATGGACGGGAGTGTGGATATGCCCCCCGTCTATGTTAAAAAGGATCATCAGATCCTGATAACCATCCGGCCTCGTGATTTCTCGTTTATGATTGAACAGAGCTTTGGTCAGATATTTGGTGCATTCAATAGATGTAAGATAAAAATAAACCTGGTCCAGACTTCAGCAATCAGCCTTTCAATTTGTGCAGATAGCGACAGTCTCAGAATCAGTCAATTGCTGGATGAACTACAGATAGATTTTCGCATTACCTTTAATAAAGAGGTTCAACTGATCACGATAAGGCATTATACAGAAGAGGCCATTCATTTAATGACTAAAGAAAAACAGGTCATGATAGAACAAAAAAGCCGTCAAACCGTACATTATGTGCTGAGAGACGGTTAAGTTAAACACAATCACTGAATCGTTCATTTGACAAAATGAAAACAAGTATCCGTTTATGTGTAATAGGTTTACTTGCAATCTGTGCAGATTTTGCAACCGATACCTCTGCTCAGCCTGTTGATACAACGCGATACGTTCAACCATACGATACCGTTCCATTTCTTCCGGATTTATCGAAATCTTTGCCAGCAGAGGTTATTCAAAAAACATTTATCCCGGAAGGACAAACACTGGTCATCAACGAATTTATGGCTAGTAATGGCACTGTTTTAGCGGATGAATTCGATGAATTTGACGACTGGATCGAGATATTCAATTTCGGGGAAGATCCCGTAAATTTAAATGGACTCTATATTACGGACGACATCGATTATCCGGGAAAACATCGTTTTTTCTCGGGAACAGGATCCTATTACCTGCAGCCGCGTGATTATGTCCTCTTCTGGGCAGATGGACAACCGGAACAGGGAATATTTCACCTGGGGTTTAAACTGTCCGCTGAAGGGGAAGAGATTGCAATCTATACTGCTGCTGATCAGTTGTTGATCGACTCTCTGACCTATTCCCAGCAATATTATGATGTTTCGAAAGGGAGGCAACCTGATGGGGGTGAAACATGGAACTATTTCCTGACCCCTTCACCCGGAACAACGAATTCTACCGAAGGACTACTGGATAAGGTAGATAAACCAAAATTTTCGTATACGGGTGGATTTTTTAGTCAACCCAGACAGGTGGAGATGATTTGTTCTGAACCCGGTTCCCTTACACATTATACATTGGATGGATCCGTTCCAACCCAATCATCTCCAATGTTTGATGGCTTGCTTATCAGTTCTACAGTAACCTTCAGGGCTAAATCGTTTCGGGCAGGATACCTTCCAAGTGATGTTGTAACCCATACCTTCCTGTTTGAACAGGACTTTTCGCTGGATGTTGTTTCAATTGTAACGGATAGCCTCTTTCTTTGGGGTGCAAATGGAATCTTGACTAATCGGTATTCCGGTTTAGAAAAACCGGTGAGTATTGAATTGCTTAAAAAGAATGGTTCACCCGGTTTTTCCGCTGATGCAGGCATCAAGATCCATGCTCCCGATGGTCGATCCCAACAATCCCTGAGACTATCAATGAGAACCATGTATGGACAGGATGAGATTGAATATCCTCTTTTTCCCGGTACAGTCATTTCAAGATTCAAAAAGCTCATCCTCCGTAATGGAGGAAATGACGGTAGCCAGCTGGTTAGCCAGAGAACCCATTTCCGGGATCCCCTGATGCATATCATTAGCGTAAGCAATGAAGCAAGTGTGGGAACCTCTGCGTATAAACCCGTGCACCTTTACCTGAATGGAAATTACTGGGGGATATATAACCTCAGAGAGACAATAGATAAATACTATATCCAATCCCATTATGGATGTGATGATGTCGATCTTCTGGAACGAAGTTTTGGCTATGAGATGAACGAGAATGCTATCGAGGGTGATTGGGAACACTTTTACAGTATGAAAACATTTGCGGATTCAGCAAACCTTGGAGAATCAGTAAATTATGATTATATGAAGGACATAATGGATGTTGATAATTTTTCAGAATACTGGATCTATGTCGTTTATTATGGTAACTACGACTGGTTATCCAATAACATGAAATTTTGGCGGCCAAGAGACCCTGCCGGTAAATGGAGGTGGATACACTGGGACCTGGATCATGGGTTGGGATTGCCCTATTATGACTTTTCCAACCCCTCATGGAATACCCTGGCATGGTCGACAAGCACTTTAGCCGATCGCCCATGGAATGGATATAACACCGTTTTGATCCGGAATCTTCTGGAAAATGAAAAATTCAGGAATGGATTCATAAACCGGTTCGCTGACCTGCTGAATTTTGCGTTCAAACCGGAAATGATGATCCCAGTTGTCGATTCTCTTGCTTCATTGCTGGATCAGGATATGCCAAGACAATTTGAACGATGGGGAAGCAGTTACACCACCTGGCAGAATGCAGTGGACGGTGTACGTAACTATATAAACAACAGACCGGATTTTGTCTGGGAACACCTCACAGAAAAATTTGAACTGGAAGAACCCAACCAACTCGTATTAAACGTTGTACCTGAAAATGCAGGAAAGATTGAGGTAAACTATATCACGGTAAAGCAGTTTCCCTGGGAGGGTAAATATTTTAAAGAAATCCCCATCTCAATTCGAGCCATACCCTATGAAGGATATGAATTGCAGGGTTGGAATGGAAATGATACAACCACAAATGAAGTAACATTTACATTGGATACAAATCTCCAGTATACTGCCTATTTTACAGCTTCACCTGGTGGTAAGGAGATCTTGTTTAATGAGATCAATTACTACTCTTCAGAATCATTTGAGGTGGGTGATTGGGTTGAATTGTATAATCCGAATCCATGGGAGGTATCCCTGGCAGGATACTCCCTGAAAGATAGCCAGAATGAGCATGTTTTCTTAATCCAGGGAGACCCGGTGATCAGACTCAATGGTTATTTTGTTCTTTCGCAGGATACCATGAAGCTTGCAAGCTTCTTTTCTGACCTGATGTCATTAACCGGGAATTTTGATTTCGGATTCAGCCGTGATGGGGAATATATCCGGCTGTTTGATGAAACAGGAACCATGATCGACTCAGTCTATTATATGAACACATTTCCCTGGCCGGAATACCCCGATGGGGGCGGTTATACCCTTGAATTAATGGACCACAATCTCAATAATGAACTGGCTGAAAATTGGCAGGCCAGCTACATTATCGGTGGCACACCGGGATTACCCAATTCAGAACTGGGTTCAGGAATTCCCGGATTACAGGAACCCAGCCCATTGGCCCATATCCATCCGAATCCGGGCGAAGGAATTTATTACCTTACATTCACGGGTCCAGTGAACGATCCCATCGAATTGAGAATATTCAATCTGATGGGGCAACAGGTTAGTGTTCAGACAAGACAAGCTTTCGATGCGGTTGATCAAATCAGAATTGATATCCGGAATCAACCGGATGGTATCTATGTCTTTTCCGTTTCGGTAAATGGGACGATAGAAAAGTTGAAAGTGATTAAATCAAAAGGACATTAGAAGGAAACTTCGTTCAAAAAAAGTATTCTTTGAATTTTTACTCAAAAGAGAATTGCTCTTCTTTTGATTGCTTCCCTCGGAACTATTTAAGATAAAATACCTGCTTGGTTTTTACCCTATGGCGTTTATTCTCTGTGATATGTACCCGGATAAAATAAGCCCCCGACGGAAGGTTAGCATGGTGACCGGAAGGATTCCAGTAAACCTGATTAACTCCCGGATTATCCATAATGAATGCCATCTCATCCACTTTCTTGCCCAATAGGCTGTAAACCTGGATGCTTACCTTCGATGATCCATTGGTTTCAAACTGAATCGATGTTTGATAAGTGAATGGATTGGGATAGATTGTAAAATCAAACGTGTCATTACTGCTGTTGTAATTATCGGTAATGGCTGATGTTGAATTGGGCATGCCCGGCGTGAACAGTTCGACAGGAGAAGAGATCCAGTTCGATCCAATATTATTGTCTGATTCGGGATCAATGAGTTGAATACTGGGGCCTGTCCCATTGGCATTCGCTGGCCACGGACTGGTTATCCCGTAATTGACCAGATCAATCAGATCACCCCCGGGATTGTATAAACGCAATAAATCTCCATCACTGCTGAGCCCAAAACCACCAATTCCAATTCCAAAGTCACCAATTACATTAGTAACCGATGGAAAAATCTGGTTAAATTTCAATTTATTGCGGGCTAAAATCATGTATCCATAAGGCGCAATTATGCTCCCTTCAGGCATAATAAACTGATGATTGTCATTCTGATCCTTCAATACCCATCCCTGGAGATCTGTGGAAACAGCATTTGGATTATATAACTCCATCCAGTCTTCACTGGCGTATAGAGGGGATGGGTTGTACATGATTTCATTGATGATAAGCGGTAACTTATCCATGGAAGTTGTATCGATCTCGAAAAATGCCATGATCGAAAGATCTGATAACAGTGTAATTTCCACATAAAAGGTGTCAGGCAGGAAGGGCTGATCCCAACCGGAAAATTTATACCCGGGAGCGGGTATGGCTTTCAGTTCGATCGGTATGTCCTTCATATATATCCCTTCCCAGGGGAATGCCCTGGGGGTAATGGTGTTGATCTCGATATACCCCATACCGGATACACCGAGGCTGATGGTATATTGTCCCGATAAGCTAAAGTAGTTCCTGATTTGATCCCGGACAACCTGGGGCCTGTTCCTGAGGAAATTACGAATGGATTCCTTCCTGGAATCCCAATTTGAAAGGGATGGATTCCAGCGCTGAATCTCATTTGGCATCTCCGGATCGATTATAGCAACAAGTGAATCGAATGTGGCTAACGAATTTTGTGGCAGGAAAATCGTATTTAACAGATCACAGGTCCGGTTGATCAAATCATATCTGAAACCGGGATTGACAAGAAAAGCCTGGGGCATGAAATTAGCCCATTTTTCATTATAGGTGTACTGGTAGTCGGTAAATCCATTCCAGCTTAGTAGCGTATAGGCCCGGTCGGTATCCCAGATCGTCCACCTCCATTTCGATCCGGGAAGTTTTGACTTATAGGCAAAGGAACCCCACGTCCAGCTTCTGAACTGACTGGCATGAACAAAAGCCAGCAGATTGATAAAATTCGTCATATCCATCATGTCACAAACTGTCAGGTACTTTTCCTGATTGGAGAAATTCGAAGTCTGTATGAATTGAACCAGTGTGTTCCAATCATCCAGAGTACCATATTTCAACTCAGTCCCCCATTTCTGATAACGCACCAGATCAAAGTCACTATACCCTGTATGGTCTTCTATGAAATATTCATTAATGCTCTCCCGGAGATTGTAAATACCCCAGTACTCATCATTCAGGAACAATACTGCCCAATTGCTTGCTGTGGCAAGGACTCCCGATTTTTTGAAGAGCTCTGCGGATAGCGGATCCCGTAAAAGAGTTCCTGCACTGGTTGTAATGTCATCATCATAACCAGACCGGAGAACGATGTTTTTAAAATTTGTGATATCTGTATTAGAAAACAATGGATAATTTAGTCTTGCGCTTCCATACTCCGATTCAAAAAACTCGCGGAACGATTTTTTGGGCATATTCAGCGAATTCCCCCCCTGAATACGCAGACCAGAGTTTACGGAAAATCTTAACTGATGGTCTTTGAAATATTGATTTTGAATGAATTTTTCCCAATCATCACCCGTTGACCAGGGATTACTGTAAATACCGGTTTCTCCAAATAGGTTATCCGGATCAGTCAATATAGAAAGAACAGGCAGGTGATAACTTTCGTTCAGAAAATAGATGTGGCTGACAGGTCTGCTGGGAATATGATTTTCCCGTACAGCAATAGCCCTGATTATCGTGGTCTGAGTAATCTGAATCTCTTCTGTATAGACCGTGGATAGCATCGAAGGATCGTGCTGATCTTCCGTATAGTAAATAACATCACCAGGATCCGCCTCTTCTATCGAAACCACAAAGGGATTTTCATAAAATCCTCCGGATATCGAAAACAGAGGTGGTGGGCTGATCCCCCAATAGGCCGGCCCCACATTTGCCGAATCGGGTGTCGGGGTCGTGAAGTAAACCCAATGCGTACTTTCTAGCGAATCCCTTCCCATGGAAACACCTTCCAGCTGTTCTCCAAAAACATAAGAATCAATGTGTTGAAGGGATACTGGTGTGTAAATACCGATCTGCTCACCCTCACCCGACAATTTGAAATTCAGGTGGTCACATCCAACCTCAGGTAAACCATCAGCCCACAGAATGACGTAACTGTCTGGCTCCAGGATAAGAGTGGAAGGTATTTGCCACTTGTTTGGAACAGATAACTCATCGGTAATATGCAAGCCCTGAAGATTAATGCTGTTCGTTCCGTAATTATAAATCTCTATCCAGTCCGATGCAAGCCCTGTTTCAGGACAGATGTAGCTGTTGTTAATGGCTGAAAATTCGTTGATCCTCAAGGTCCAGTATGCCAGATCGGGATGGTGATGATAGTATTCGGCACCCAGGTCGATTCGTGTACCATCGGGATCCTGATCATCCGGATCCGTCTCGAAAGAAATTCCATCACCATCATTATCGGGATCCCCTGAATTGATTGCCGGTGAATAATTATGAAGATTAAAATTACCGTTCAACGTGTCAATAAAATAGGGTTCGTCCAGGATATTCCCTTCCCCTGTCAATGATTCCTTATTGGATAATGTGTAGGTAATGTGAAGCACAGAACCATCCTGAATGTCAGACTCTGCATACCGTGTATTGGCAAAAATGCAATTGCAAACGATGGCAGTTCCAGCAGAGCTTGCTGTCCCATGATGGCACTCAATCGCATTGCCATTCCCGAATAATGTATTCCTGTCAACTAAAATGCTCGCGTCAGTGTGACTCTGGATCCCACCGGCCTGACAGTGTGTTATAATATTCTGCCGGATGGTTGCTTCCGAAGATTCTCCAACCGAAATCCCAAAACTGCTGCAATGATGCAAATAATTTCCGCTTATCTGAACATCGGCTGATTCCGTCCCAATGTCAATGGCATCATCCGGAAAATCATAGATCTGATTGCCCTGAATTAACCCGTGCACTATCCCATCACAATCCACTGCATCAATTTTCCCTGAACCGGGGACCCCTTTTATCTCATTGTTTTCCAGGATCACTTCAGAAGCGTAGTGAATGGCAATGGCATCGCCCGAAACCATACCATCCATATAACAATTCCTGAGGGTTATAGTGCCGTAATATGCTGATATTGCAGCGTTTGCATTAATAAAATTCACATAACTCAGATCAATAGTCCCACTGTTCCCGGAAATTAATCCCCATTTATCTTGTGTGTTGAGGTTCTGAAGAAAAACCGGATTAGCTTCGGTTCCGTTTACAATAAGGTTACCATTTACCTGAATGTTTGCACCCTGTGGTAATAAAACAACTACCCCGGCATTAATGGTCAGGGCAACTCCCGCATTTATTGTTACCGTACCGGGTGCTGTGTATGTGCAGGTATCAATCAACACCAGATCAGATGAAATAACAGATGGCAATTCACAACTCCCCTGCCCGGAACTTTGAACATGGAAAAGAATACCAATAAGCAATATGTGTAAAAGCTCTTTCACCATATGTCCTGGTTGATCCATCAGACTGGCTAAAGATAGTTAATCTGCTTGATCATGTTCTCTTCATTATTAAAGATACGCTATTTGCTCAAAAGGGTTGCACATCTACACCCGAATTACGGCCAAAACCGGAACTGATGGATCGTGGTTTACTCTGATAGTTGATGATGGAGATACACATTGGATCATCACCGGTCAAATGCAAGAACCATCCCGGTTCTCGATTCATCCAGGCACCCGTTATCGTATGCAAGATGACCATTTACAAAGGTGTGTGTTACCCTGGAATGGAACAAATGGTTTTCGAATGGCGACCATCCGCATTTGTAGAGGATGTTATCCTTATCGACATGCCATGGAGAGTTCAGGTCAACAAGACAAAGATCAGCCCAGTATCCTTCACGAAGATATCCCCTGTTTTTCACCTGAAAGATGTCTGCCGGAACATGACACATTTTTTCAACGATCTTTTCAATGCTGATCTTGTTTTGATGATAGAATTCAAGCATTGCCGTTAGTGAATGCTGGACCATGGGCCCTCCGGACGGGGCTTGAAAGTAAGGATTTTGTTTCTCCTCAATGGTATGTGGAGCATGATCGGTGGCAATGACATCAATAGTACCATTCAGTACTCCTTCGAACAAGGCAAACCTGTCCTGAGGTGTTTTAATGGCAGGATTCCATTTGATGTAAGAACCAGAGGTTTCATAATCATTTTGATCGAACCACAAATGATGAATGCATACTTCCGAAGTAATGCGCTTTTGCGAAGGATGCAGATTGCTTTCAAACAATTGAAGTTCCCTTGCAGTTGAAAGATGCAGGATATGGAGCCGTGTGTTATACTTCTTTGCCAGCCGGACCGCCAACGAACTGGATAAATAACATGCTTCTTCAGTTCGTATATGCGGATGATATTTTATGGGGACATCCTCCCCGTATTGTTCCCGGAATAATTCACTGTTTTTTCGGATGGTCGGTTCATCTTCACAGTGAACGGCAACCAGGCAGGGAGCATGACAAAAAATGTCATTCAGCGATTCTTCCCTGTCAACCAGCATATTCCCGGTTGAACTCCCCATAAAAACCTTAATTCCACATACTCCTGCCGGATCAATTCCAATGAGTTCCTCCAGATTATCATTGGTTGCTCCAATGTATAAAGAATAGTTGCATAACGATTTGGAAGAAACCATCGCAAATTTTGCAGACAATGTTTCTCTGGTGGTAGTCTGGGGAATCGTGTTTGGCATATCCATTACAGAGGTAACTCCTCCGGCAAGGGCTGCTCGTGTCTCCGACCAGAAATCACCCTTATGGGTCAGCCCCGGATCCCTGAAATGGACCTGATCATCAATAATTCCCGGGATAAGTATTAATCCGCTGGCGTCGATGCTCCTTGATGACCGGATTTGCTGTTCATCGATTTCACCTTCGTAAATCGTATCAATTTTTTGATCCCTGATGAGGAGGCTTCCTTTGAATATCACCCCTTCATTCACGAGGGTCGCATCTTTGATCAGAATGGTTTCCATAATATCAGGTTGGTCTGTCGTACCGGGTGAAAAAACCATGCCACCTCATCCCGATCACCCCCCAGAGAGCTTCGTTAAATATCCCTCCACTCATTTTTGATGAACCGCGTTTCCTGTCGGTAAAAACAATGGGTATTTCCATAATATTAAAACGAAACATCCAGGCAGTAAACTTCATTTCAATTTGAAAAGCATATCCTTTTGATTTGATCTTGTCAAGTTCAATCGTTTCCAGTACCTTTTTTCTGTAACACTTGAAACCGGCTGTGGTATCTTTGATTTTCATACCCGTGATAAAACGAACATAGAGGGAAGCTGCATAGGACATGATCACGCGACCTAATGGCCAGTTCACTACATTTACTCCGGATTTGTAACGGGATCCAATCGCCAGATCAGCACCCTGATTCTTGCATGCATCATAGAGCCGGATAAGATCATTCGGATCGTGCGAAAAATCAGCATCCATTTCGAAAATATAATCGTACTGGTGTTCAAGGCACCATTTGAAACCGGTAATGTATGCGGTTCCCAATCCCATTTTTCCCGCTCGTTCAATGAGGTGTACCGATGAATGCTCCCGTTGCAAGGATTTTACGATATCGGCTGTGCCGTCCGGAGAATGATCATCCACAATGAGAATGTCGAAGGGATGGGAAAGAGAAAGAATAGCCTGGATAATATCCTTGATATTTTCCTTTTCATTGTAGGTCGGAATGATGACAATACTTTCACTCACTGGTGTACCTTTTAATTCAACTAACGAAGATACACTTTTCTCTTATATCATAACAGGGACAAACCGGAAATGGCCATACTCAACCGGGTTACATGACGAAGACACAGTATTGCAGAATGCTTGTTATCAGCAGCTTACCATTTGCGAAACGGGAGCGTTGATCCAAAATAAATACGGCGAGAAAAAAGAATAATAAAAAGTTTGGAGATGTGAATTATTTGTGTGTATATTTGCAGCCGCTTTCACAGCGATGAAAGGTTAATAAATATTAGAGAAAAGTTGCAAAGTATCATAATCCATCTTAACTTTGCATTCCTGAAAATAGTGAAAGATAGTTCTTTGAAAAAATTGAAGAGGTTATTAAAAGGTTTGAAGCGGATCCGTTTTTTTTTTGGATTGAGATATGAATCTTGAGTGACATTTAAATTCTTTTTACAACGAAGAGTTTGATCCTGGCTCAGGATGAACGCTAGCGGCAGGCCTAACACATGCAA
>CAZTES010000097.1:0-11489 GCA_964612275.1 uncultured Rikenellaceae bacterium | reverse complement strand
TCTTGCCCGACAGCAAGAAGATGCCGTATGATATCTACATTCCAAAAGAGAAGCTCAAGAATGCACTGAACGGGCAAAAAGCCATTGCACGGATTGTTGACTGGCCTCAATCGGTAAAAAATCCAACCGGTGAGATTGTTGAAGTACTGGGAGAGCCGGGAGAACATGAGGTGGAAATGCATGCTATCCTTGCAGAGTATGACCTTCCTTACTCTTTCCCGACAGCCGTAGAACGGGAAGCCGCGAAATTACCGGATACCGTATCACGGGATGAGTACAGACAGAGAAAGGATTTCCGGGAGGTGCTTACCTTTACCATTGACCCGGAAGATGCGAAGGATTTTGATGACGCCTTATCCATTCATCGGCTGGAATCCGGAAGATGGGAAGTTGGAGTCCATATTGCTGACGTTACCCATTTTATTCAACCCAATTCAGTGCTTGATAAGGAGGCACAGGAACGGGGAACATCGGTCTACCTGGTTGACCGGGTCATCCCAATGCTCCCGGAGAAATTATCAAACCTGTTGTGTTCCCTTCGTCCGGAGGAGGATAAACTCTGTTTTTCCGCCGTGTTTGAAATGGATGATGAGGCCAATGTGGTTTCTGAGTGGATGGGAAAAACCGTCATTCATTCCGACAGGCGATTTTCTTATGAAGAGGCTCAGGAGGTGATTGAAACCGGACAGGGTGAAATGAGTACGGAAATTATGAAACTTCACCAACTGGCTCAAAGGTTAAGAAAAAGAAGGTTCGAAAACGGCTCCATTAATTTTGAACGAACTGAAGTGGCATTTGATATTGATGAAAAGGGCACACCGTTGGGTGTGTTCCTTAAGCAAAATAAACCGTCCAATCAATTGATTGAAGAATTTATGCTTCTGGCGAACAAGCATGTGGCAGAGTATGTCGGGTTGAAAACCAAACCACCGAAAACATTTGTTTACCGGATTCATGACCGGCCCGATCAGGAAAAACTGTCGTCCCTGGCTTTCCTGATAAAGAAATTTGGTTACAGGATATCTACCGCTTCGCACCGGGAACTGTCCCAGTCGCTGAACCAGCTCCTGAAGGATGTGCAGGGAAAAAATGAAGAAAACATGATAGAGACCCTGGCGATCAGAACCATGGCGAAAGCAAAATATTCAACCCGCAATATCGGGCACTACGGTCTTGCATTTGATCATTATTCCCATTTTACATCCCCTATTCGAAGGTTTCCGGATATGATGGTCCATCGATTGCTGGAGAAATACCTGCGAAACGAAAAATCGGAGAATGAAGAACAGTATGAAAACCTCTGCAGGCATGCTTCCGAAATGGAACGCAAAGCGATCGATGCGGAACGGGCATCCATTAAATACAAACAGGTTGAATTCCTGAAAGATAAAATCGGACACCAGTATGAAGGAATTATCTCCGGGGTTGCAGACTGGGGAATCTATGTAGAGATCAGTGAAAATAAGTGCGAGGGATTGATCCCAATCCGGGAGCTGGATGACGATTTTTATGAACTGGATGAAGAGAATTATTGCATTACCGGTCGCCTTACCCGTAAACGATACCAGCTTGGAGATCCGATAACCATCGAGATCTCCCGGGTTGACCTGCCCCGGAAGCAGGTCGATCTGTTGCTGATTGAATGAATACTTTTTGGCATCGTTTTACCGGAGCAGCAAAATGAAAAGAAATTATTGTATAGTAAGAGAAAGTTGAATAAATAAATATTTCTTTATCTTTACGGAAAGGCATGTATATTGCCTGACAATTTAAAAATAACCGAAAAAAAATTGAGACTTATGAAAACATATTTTCTATTCCTGATCCTGCTGCTAAGCGGATCGTTGCTTCAGGCACAGAGTGGAGAACTCAAAGTGGGTGATAAGGCATCCGATTGGGAGTTTAAAGATGCGGACGGAATTGTACACACTATGGATACATGGAAAGGAAAAGTATTGCAGGTCAATTATGTGGATCCGGATGAATCCGATTTGAATGATCCGTTCAATGATGCAATAGACAAAGCCGTTGATGTGGATAAGATTATATCCAAGGATCATTTTAAAGGATTTGGGATTGTGGATTGCAAATCAACATGGAAACCAAACGTTCTGATCCGGTTAATTGCCGGGAAAAAAGCAGAAAAGTATGAAACCACCATATTGTTTGATTACGATGCGGTTTTGCAGGAGCAATGGGGACTTCCCGAGGACAGCTATAGTGTGATCATCGTTGACAAGAACCGGGTCGTAAGGGCAATCTACAGAGGGAAAATTCCGGATAGTGAAATCCCGGAGATCATTAAACTGATCATCGAACTTACCAAAGAGTAAGCAGGGATTTTTATCAGCCTATGGCAAAAGAAATCGCCTACTCACAAGGTCTCTATAATGAATTATTTAAAGCCTGAAAGGCTTTGATTGATTAGAACAGGGCATCGTCCTGTGAAATCTTATTCCATTGGATAGTTGCAAAAAAGCATAATTACTCATCCTCTTCCTCATTCCCTGTTGGTTCCTCGGTTTCCTGATGTTTAAAAAACCTTTTCTGAAAGATCAGGATCAGGGCAACGCCAATGGTTATGGAGCTGTCGGCAAGATTAAAAACGGGCCGGAAAAAGATAAATTCCTGTGATCCCCAGATTGGCAGCCAGGCTGGGAAATGTCCTTTAATGACAGGGAAATAGAGCATATCGACTACCTGGCCATGCAGGAGGCTGGAATATCCACCACCTTCGGGCAGGAATTCTGCAACCCGGAAATAGCTATCACTGAAAATCATCCCATAGAATGCACTGTCAATGATGTTTCCAATGGCTCCGGCCATGACCAGGGAGATGCTTAAGATCAATCCGCCGGGGGCATTTTGCCGGGTCAGATGAAGGAGGTACCAGCCGATCGCTGCCACAGCAAGGATCCGAAAAATGCTCAGGATAATCTTCCCGAATTCACCGGAAATTTCAAGTCCGAAAGCCATGCCATTGTTTTCGAGGAAATGAATGATAAACCAGTTCCCAAGGATATGGTATTCCTGTCCAAGCATCATGTGGGTTTTGACCCAGATTTTTAACGTCTGGTCAGCGACAAGGATCAGCAGGATCAGGAAGAGGGACTGTTTTCTTATTGACATCGGCATGATTTTTCGACCAAAACTATGATTTTTAAATGATTTGAAAAAGGGAGTAATAAAAAATGATTGAAACCATAGCTCCAATCATTTCATCCGGGGAATTTTCAGATTGTCTACCGTTGTCTCTGTTTTGCTTCGATACTGAGGGTAGCGTGGGGCACAGCACGAAGCCGTTCTTTGGATATCAGCTTACCGGTTTCCCTGCAGATACCGTATGTTTTGTTTTCAATTCGTATCAGCGCAGCCTGGAGATGCTGGATGAATTTAAACTGGCGTTGAGCCAGTTTACCGGCTTCCTCCTTTGACAGGGTTGCTGCTCCTTCCTCCAGTACCTTGAAGGTAGGTGAAGTGTCTTCCGTGTCATTACTCTCTTCATGAGTAATGGTATGTTTCAGCAGGTCATAATCCTGCTTTGCTTTTTCAATTTTTTGCAAGATGATCTCTTTAAACTCAAGGAGCTCTTCATCTGAATAGCGTGTCTTCTCTGCCATGGTCCTCTTATTTTTATATAAATATAACAAATTTTCAATAAAACACCGTACTTTTTGCCATTTTTGGTAAGCCCCCGAGAGATGGGTCTAACCAAAAGAATAACAGTTGGTTATGAGCTTATCCTCTGAATAGTTATTGTTGTATTCACCCCTTCTTCCAATTCTATGGTTTTTGCCTTTTTGTCGTCCGGTTGATCCACCAGGTCCACCCTGGTTGCCAGTGTCTGGGAAGCAATATAGTGAGCATGGTGCTTCACGGCGTCATTCAGTGCTTCATGTTTTCTGATCTGGATGGTGATCTTATCCGTTACATTGAAATCGTTCTCCTTTCGCATGTTTTGAATCCGGTTGATCAGTTCACGGGCAATGCCTTCCTCCTTCAATTCGTTGCTCACGTTAATATCGAGTGCGACCGTCAGTTGGCCTTCGTTTGCCACCAGCCATCCCGGAATGTCTTCAGTAAATATCTCTACTTCGGATAATTTTATTTCCCGGTTTTTGCCATCGACCTGAAGGGTATGGTGTCCTTTCTCTTCCATTTCGCGGATATCTTCCTGGCTGAGCTGACCGATTAATTGAGTAACCTGTTTCATCGCTTTGCCAAACCGGGGTCCAAGCAGTTTGAAATTGGGCTTGATCCGTTTCACAATCAGGCTATCCTTTTCCTCCGTAATGATTTCCAATTCTTTCACGTTCACTTCGGGAAGGATAATATTTTCGACAGCTTCCAGTTTCTCTGTATCATCATAATTTGTAGCGGGAATTCTGATTTTTTGTAACGGCTGGCGTACCTTGATGTTCACTTTTCGGCGAAGGCCGAGAACCATTGAAGATATTTTTTGGGCAAGTGCCATTTTATCTTCCAGCGCGTTATCGATCAATCGGTTATTGCATTCAGGGAAGCCCACCAGGTGGACCGATTCAACGTCGTGCTTCCCGGAAACGCTATTCAAATCACAGAACAACCTGTCCATATAGAACGGAGAAATGGGTGCTGACAACCTGGAAACGGTTTCCAGGCAGAGGTAGAGGGTTTGATAAGCAGCGATTTTATCTGGTGAATATTCGCCGCCCCAGAACCGTTTTCGATTCAGCCGGACATACCAGTTACTGAGGTTTTCTGTTACAAAATCCTGGATAGCCCTGCCAGCCTTTGTGGGCTCGTAATTGTCAAGGCTCTCTTCCACCTCTTTGATCAGGGAGTTGAGCAGCGAAATGATCCAGCGATCTATCTCCGGTCTTTCGTTCACCGGGATCTCTGCTTCTTCATGAGTGAATTCGTCAACGTTGGCATACAGGGCTAAAAACGAGTAGGTATTGAACAGGGTTCCGAAAAATTTCCGTTTCACCTCTTCCACTCCGGTATGATCAAATTTCAGGTTATCCCAGGGCTGAGCATTGGTGATCAGATACCAGCGGAGCGGGTCGGAACCATTGGTTTCAATGGTTTTAAAAGGATCAACAACATTCCCCAGCCGTTTTGACATTTTTGCCCCGTCTTTATCAAGAACAAGCCCGTTTGAAATGATGTTCTTAAATGCCACGGAATCAAAAAGCATGACTGCAATGGCATGAAGTGTGAAAAACCATCCACGGGTCTGATCGACTCCCTCGGCAATATAATCAGCCGGAAAGATTTTTCCGAAATTCTCTTTGTTTTCGAATGGATAGTGGACCTGTGCATAGGGCATTGCTCCGGAATCAAACCATCCATCAATGAGATCGGGTTCCCGAAACATTTTCTTTCCGCTGGGTGAAACGAGAATGATCTCATCTACAAAGGGTCGGTGGAGGTCAAATTTTTCGTAATTCTCTTTGGAATTGTCACGGGGAATAAAGTGCTCCAATGGATTCTTTTTCATGTACCCGTTTTCAACAGATCGATCGATTTCACCTTTCAGTTCTTTCACTGAGCCAATGCAGATCTGTTCTTTCCGATCTTCGGTTATCCAGATTGGCAGGGGTGTTCCCCAATACCTGGAGCGTGACAGGTTCCAGTCAACCAGGGTTTCCAACCATTTTCCGAATCGTCCGATTCCGGTTGAAAGGGGCTTCCAGTTGATGGTTTCATTCAACTGCATCATTCGCTTTTTCAATGCTGTGGTCTTTATAAACCAGGAATCCAGCGGATAATACAATACCGGTTTATCGGTCCTCCAGCAATGCGGATAGGAGTGAATATATTTTTCAATTTTGAATGCTTTGTTGTTTAATTTCAGGTCAACCGATATATCCACATCGACAGTAGGATCTTTTTCTGTCAGGTTGCTATCGTACTGATTTTTAACAAACCGACCGGAAAATTCTCCGACACCCTCAACAAATTTTCCTTGTTTATCAACCAGGGTGAGTGATCCGATCCCGTTTTCCTGTGCGATCCGGAAGTCATCTGCACCGAAACTTGGTGCTATATGAACAATTCCCGTTCCCTCTTCCGTGGTCACAAAATCACCAGTAAGTACCCGGAATGCATCGCCATCTTTCGGTTGCTGGAAGGGGATGAGTTGTTCATAACGAATTCCTTCAAGATCAGTACCCAGAAACTCGGTAAGGATCTTGTAGGGTATGTTTTTGTATCCTTTTTTATACTCTTCCAACCGTCGTTTCTCATCCCGTTCAGGGAAGTAGTACCGGAAGCGATCTTTGGCAAGGATAACGGTAATGGGTTTCCCTGTATACTGGTTGAAGGTCCTGACCTTAACATAGTGAAGGCCTTTACCGACAGCCAGCGCCGTGTTGGAGAGTAACGTCCATGGGGTGGTTGTCCAGGCGAGAAAATAGAGGTCACTGTCGATATTCTTAAAAAGGAATTCAGACTGTTCATTCCGGATGATCTTGAGCTGGGCAACAACCGTGGTATCCTTGACATCACGATAGCAGCCGGGTTGGTTCAGTTCGTGTGTGCTGAGTCCGGTACCGGCAGCTGGTGAATAGGGTTGGATGGAATATCCCTTATAGAGGAGCTTTTTATCGTATAATTTTTTCAGCAAATACCACAGCGTTTCAATATACCGGTTGTCATAGGTTATGTATGGATCCTCCATGCTGATCCAGTAACCCATTTTACGCGTGAGATCCTCCCATGCGTCTGTGTATTTCATGACAACTTTTTTGCAGGCTTTATTGAACTCCTCCACGGAGATTTTTCCCCCAATATCTTCCTTGGTAATACCGAGGTCCTGCTCGACACTTAATTCAACGGGAAGGCCATGTGTGTCCCATCCGGCTTTCCGCTCAACAAAAAATCCCTTCATGGTTTTGTACCGGCAGAAAATATCTTTAATGGTTCTGGCAATGACATGATGTATTCCGGGCATTCCATTGGCTGAGGGAGGTCCTTCATAAAAAACAAACGCTGGTTTCCCTCTGGTCACCTCTAACGTTTTTTGATAGGTGTCCTGTTTATCCCATATCTTCAGAACCTCTCTGTTGATGCCTGACAGATCGAATGTTTTGTATTCAGGAAAAGTTAAACCCATCGTTTTGTGCTGTTACTTTTTTACTCTCTTTTTTAAGAAGCCAACAAAGGTAGAAGAATTGGCAATAAAAACCAAAATCAGACTTTTTTCAGTGTAAAAGCAAAGGAACTTCCTTTTTCTTTTAAGCTTCTTACGTTAATGGTTTGATTATGAGCCTCTATTACGTGCTTTACTATGGATAAGCCCAATCCGGTTCCCCCGTGGTGTCGTGAGCGGCTGCGATCGACCCGGTAAAACCGTTCAAAAATCCTGTAAATGTCCTTTTCCGGTATCCCGATCCCGTTATCAGCCACATCGATCAGAATGTTGTCTCCCATATCATTGAAAGAAATGGTGGTGCTACCCCTTTCAATGCCGTAAATTATCGAGTTGATTACCAGGTTGTTGAGGACTTCATATATTCTTCTTTTATCAGCACGTACAAAGATTCTTCGTTCCGGTCCCCCCTTTACACTTAACCGGATCTTTTTCTCCTGTGCTCTCATCTCCTGGGTTTCAATAACTTCCTCAACCAGCCGAACGATATCAAATTTCTCTTTTACCAGCTTCAGTTCACCGGATTCCAGCCGGGCAATGATCTCAAGATCTTCCACAATGGAAATCATTCGGTTGATACTCTTTTCCGTACGTTCAAGATACAAACGGTTTATCGATGCATCTTCCAATCCTCCATCCAGCAAGGTTAGCACATATCCCTGGATGTTGAAAATGGGTGTCTTCAATTCATGGGATACGTTGCCCAGAAACTCCTTGCGATACTTTTCCATCTGCTTAAGCTGATTGATCTCCTGTGTTTTACCCTTTGCCCAGTTGATCACTTCATCTTTTACTTCCGATATTATATCTCTTCCTGAAAAATCACCATGCAGCACTTTTTCCGGCACATTGATATTACGGATGGTTTTGTAAATTGGATTGATCTTTTCGGTAATAAAATAATTGAGCAGGGATAATATTCCCCAGAACATCAGCATAAATATTATTCCGATGGTAACCACCAGGTGATACCATCTGTAAGAGGGTATCAGGTACTCGAAAAGGAGCAGAATGGCTGTTGTAAGCAATGCTGTGGCAAAGGAGATGATGAAAGCAATTTGACGGGATGTCAGATTTTTCATTGGAATTGTTGTTTCATAATCCTGGCGATATACTTTCCGATGATATCGAATTCAAGATTCACCACGGTTCCTGCCTGGATCTGGTGAAAGTTAGTGACTTCGTAAGTATATGGAATGATGGCTACCTGGAATGATTTGTCTTTTGAGTTAACAACGGTCAGGCTCACCCCGTTAACAGAGATCGAACCTTTTTCCACTGTTATATAATCGTCCTGTGCAGGTTCGTATTCAAACGTATAGTACCAGCTTCCTTCCGACTCTTTTACTTCGGTACATACAGCGGTTTGATCAATGTGCCCCTGGACAAGATGGCCATCCAGCAAACTGTCGATTTTCAGACTCCGTTCGAGGTTTACTTTATCGCCGATCTGCAATTTTCCGAGATTTGATTTTTCCAGGGTCTCTTTAATGGCCGTGACCGTATAGGTTTTTCCTTCTTTCTTGACAACTGTCAGGCAAACTCCACTGTGTGAAATGCTCTGATCGATTTTTAGTTCATCGACAAACGAGCACTCCATGGTAATGTGGAGGTTTTCCTGTTCTTTTTCAAGGTTTACTACCCTTGCTGCTTCTTCAACAATTCCTGAGAACATAATAGTCTATTTTTAATTGGTTTTTTGGTCAGTCTGCGAAGGTAAAAAAAATAGAAGACATTCACGGGCTTACACATCTGCATTTTTATATTTATTGTACGATTCTATACCGGTAAATCGGCAGGATGATTTATGAATACTCCGGGTTAGTAAATATCAAAACAACTGATTACCTTTCGAACCGGTAATGAATTAAAAATTACAGATATGGATTTGGTAACGGGTGGTACAGGTCTTATCGGATCGCACCTTCTCTACGAATTGGTAAGCCAGGGGCAACCTGTGAAGGCGATCAGGAGATCCACCAGCAACCCCGATCGTGTAAAGCAAACTTTTTCCTATTATTCCACTGGTGCTGTAGAGATGTTTTCCCGCATCGATTGGGTTGATGGGGATCTGTTGGACCCCGACTCGCTCGCTGAGGCGATGGAGGGAGTCGAACGGGTTTACCACTGTGCAGCCATGGTTTCCTTTATCACCCGGCAGAAACAGCAGATGATGGAGAATAATGTTACCGGAACGGCAAACGTGGTCAATGCGTGCCTGGAGAGGGGAATAAAGAAACTCTGTTTTGTCAGCTCAACGGCTGCCATCGGTTATCGCCAGGATGAAGCGGTGGATGAAACCGTGGTCTGGAAATATTCGAAACACCGGTCTGCTTATTCTATCAGCAAGTACCGCTCAGAAATGGAAGTATGGAGAGGTATTGGGGAAGGGTTAAATGCTGTGATTGTCAATCCGTCGATCGTTATTGGACCCGGTAACTGGGACAGGAGCAGTGCTGCAATTTTTAAACCCGTTTGGGAGGGACTGAATTTTTACACCCGTGGTATGACCGGGTATGTGGATGTATGGGATGTCGCACAGGCAATGATCACGCTGATGGAGAGTACCATCTCAGGGGAACGGTTTATCCTGTCGTCTGAAAATCTTTCTTACCAGAATGTTTTTACACTTGTTGCGAAGGCGTTGGGTAAAAAGCCACCGGAGCGCTATGCCCCTCCGTTTCTCACCGGCATGACCTGGCGCATGGACTGGTTTGTGAGCAAACTGCTGTTCAGGTCACAGCTCTTTTCCAGGGATACGGCCCGGTCAGCACACCATAAGACCTGTTTCTCGAATAAAAAAATCAGGGAAGCAACCGGGATAACATTTAAACACATTGAACAAAGCGTCTTGGAGACAGCAAGCATCTTCCTGAAAGAACACAATAACGGATAGGCTATACTTTTTTGATGGTCCGCTGCTTTCTTGCCAATACACCCTCCAATTGTTATTCTACTCTGTTGGGGTTGTTCTTTTTTCCGTGGTTTAGAATCCGAAATTCACTCCAAATGAGAAGGTGTTGGTTGTACCCTCCCAGATTCCGGGGAGATATTCCGCTACTCCATCCACGTTTCGGTGCATGTACTCCGCAAAAACATACCCGTCATTAATGATCTCATAGCGTGTTCGGAAGGCGAGGGCTTTACTCTCCCATTCAATGCTTTCCATAAAGGGCAAACCGAGGCGATCCGAGTCCAGTGCAGTATGGTCCGGTCCTTTCTGTGCAAAGGTATAGGAAAGGTGAAGGGTGAGCCCGCGAATGGGTTTTGCTTCGAGGGAGAGGAACAGTTCCCGGGCATTGTCCTGGAGGTAATGGCCCAGGTTATACTGGTTGGATTCGAAGGTCAGGGTTGAAACGTAATGTCTGAATACCAACGGATTGGTCTGGGTATATTCAGCAGTTAACGACAGGTTCTGCAGGGGAAAATTGGATAGCCGGAAACCAAACTTGGCACTGTAAAAATTGGAATGTTCGTCCGGTTCAAACATTCGCCCGATAGCTATTTCATCCAGGAATAGTGTGGCATAAAGGTGGAGGTGTTTGATCTGGCGTGAACTGATATCGAAAAACATCTGGGAGTTCTGGTTATCGATCCCCGAATTCAGGGTATGGTCAATCGATTTGAAGAAGAAGAATGGGGTAAGGTATGCTGCTTCAATCTCGTGGTCGTAAATGATGGAATTCCCGAAAGAGAACCGGAACCGCTCAAACGGTTTGACGGTAAAGATGTTGGCTGCCAGATATTTATTGTGGTACAACTTGCGGTACTCATCGCCATGTGGTGTGGCATAATAAAAACTTCTTGTGCTGTCCACTACTTCTGAGACCAGCCATCCATGGGTATAGGTGAATTCAAGCCATTTCGCGGGTTCAAGGTGAAGTTTTACCTGTGAAACCGATGGGGTTCTTCCCGAAAAAATATTGGCTCCGTTGTAGTTGTTCCCCCAGGAAAAATGGTCTTTTATTAGTCCTAAAGATCCCCATTTCCAGGAAAAGGTGATTCCTCCCCGCATTTCACTGTAATCGTATTTCGCTTTATAGTTTGCTCCGAACCGTTGTGTTATCTGGTCATATTCCGAGATCTTTTTATCCTCATGATTGTCCCTCAGGCTGGCATAGATACCGACATGTTTTCCCATGTAGGCAAACGCTTCAGCTCCGTTCCACCGGTGATAAACCGAACCGTTATCATTTGTCCAGTATTGGATCCCCAGGATGGGATTGAGTGAGAAGGTAAAGAGGGAATCTTTATAATAAAAAAGGTCAAGCCGTTTCTTAAACTGCTTACCGGGTTTCAGCTCCTTATGAAAATCCTTCAGGTAAAAATCGAGATCTTTTTGTTGTCGTGGGTT
>CAZTES010000096.1:0-11594 GCA_964612275.1 uncultured Rikenellaceae bacterium | reverse complement strand
GCCTTCTTCATCTTCAAAGATCTGAATTTGAACGGTAATATTACGAAATATCAAAGGGATATGGAAATCTGCCATTACCCGATCAGGTCAAAGTGGGTATAAGGCACCAATACATCAGGGACAATGATCCCTTTATCACTTTGATTGTTCTCCAGAATCGCAGCTACGATCCTGGGTAGTGCTAATGCACTTCCGTTCAAGGTATGTGCCAGCTGTGTCTTTTTTTCTCCCTTCTCCTTGAACCGGAGTTTCATCCTGGAGGACTGGAAGGATTCGAAATTGGATACCGAGCTGACTTCAAGCCATTTTTTTTGTGCTGCTGCAAATACTTCAAAGTCATAGGTTAAGGCAGCGGTGAAGGATATATCCCCTCCACAAAGGATCTGTATGCGGTATGGAAGACCCAGGCTTTGGACAAGCCCCTCAACATGTTGCACCATTTCTTCCAGCGTATCGTAGGAGCGGTCCGGATGCTGAATCTGAACAATCTCGACCTTATCAAACTGGTGCAACCGGTTGAGTCCGCGCACATCTTTTCCATAGGATCCTGCTTCCCTTCTGAAACAGGGAGTATAAGCGCAATTTTTAACCGGCAAGTCTTCTGAGGTAAGGATCACATCCCGGTAGATATTGGTTACAGGGACTTCAGCGGTTGGGATCAGGTAAAAATTCTCCGAGGGAACATGATACATTTGTCCTTCCTTATCGGGAAGCTGTCCGGTGCCATACCCGGAGTCCTGGTTCACAAGGATGGGGGGCAGAACCTCAGTATATCCTGCCTTTTCCGCTTCATCCAGGAAATAGTTGATCAGTGCTCTCTGAAGTTTCGCCCCTTTCCCTTTATAAACGGGAAATCCCGCTCCCGTTAATTTATTTCCCAGATCGAAGTCAATGATATCATATTTTGCTGCCAGATCCCAGTGGGGCTGAGCATTCTCCGGTAACACCGGGGTCTCTCCCCCGCTTCTCACCTTCTTGTTGTCCTCTTCACCCTCTCCGGAAGGTACCAGGGGATGGGGAACGTTAGGGATTTGCAAAAGCATCTCCTGGATCTCCTTTTCTGCAACCGCAACCTCCTGATGAAGCAACTTGATCTCCTCCTTCAGTTGCGAGGTCTTCGCTTTTATTTCATCTGCTTCACCCGTTTTCCCTTCACCAATCAGTTTTCCTATTTCTTTTGATATGGTATTTATTTCAGCTTGCTTATTCTCTAAGGTTTGCTGGTTGGCACGACGTTGTTTATCCTTACCAAGAAGGTTCCCAATGATCTTTTTTGCGTCGAATTTTTTCACAGCAAGGCGATCGATGATCACTTGCTGATTCTCTACAATCTGTTTTAGGGTAAGCATTTTCTGGCTGTTTTGGTTTGGAAATATTGATTTCTTGATAAAAATCCATACCCCGGGAATTCATTTCCCGGCCGGTACAGGCTTTACCATGTAAAAATAAAAAACTCCTGAATGAATTGCCGACTATTTCAGCAAATAAATCAGGAGTGATGCTTTGGTATGGGATTGTTCTATTTGGAAACGGGAATAACAGAAACATAGGATTTATTATTCCTCTTCTTTCTAAAGGCCACTTCCCCGTTGATCAGGGCAAAGAGGGTATGATCTTTTCCCATTCCGACATTTTCACCCGCATAATGTTTTGTTCCTCTTTGACGAACAATGATATTTCCTGCTTTTGCTATCTCTCCTCCAAAGAGCTTAACGCCAAGCCGTTTGCTTTCCGATTCTCTCCCATTCCGTGAACTTCCTGCTCCTTTTTTGTGTGCCATGTTACAAACTTTTAATTGTCAAACGGGATTTACTCAGTTTTCTTTTTTGCATCATCACCTTTTTTGGGAGCTGCTTTTTTTGTTGTGGTTTTCTTGCTGGCTCCTCCCCCTTTGGCTGCCGGTTTCTTTTTTTCAGTTTTGGCTTTTACTTGTGCTTTCGGGCTGGTTTTTGCAGGGCTTTTCTTAGCCGGAGCCGGTTGCTTTTTTGCTGCACCTTTTGGTTCAGCCTTTGCCTTTTTTGCCTTCACTTTTTCCGGTGCCTTCTTCGCCTGTGATGTTTTGCTTTTCGCCGGTGTCTTTGCCTTAGCTTTTGTTTCCGGTTTTTCAGCTACCTTCCTGGTTGCCTCTTTTTTTGTTCCTCCCTTTTCAAGGATCTCTTCAATGAGTATCTGGCTCATGTACTGTCTGTGACCGGTCAGTACCTGGTAGCCTTTTCTTCGTTTTTTCTTGAATACTTTTACCTTATCTCCCTTCAGGTGGCTTAGGATTTTACCTGAAACAAGTGCCCCTTTAACAATGGGGTCCCCAATCAGGATATTATCTCCATCTTCAATCAGCAGTACACGGTCAAATTCAACCACATCTCCTTCATTTCCTTTCAAGCGGTGAACATATATCTTCTGGTCTTTCTCAACCTTAAACTGCTGTCCTGCCACATCAACTATTGCATACATATAGTACTGTTTTCAGGTGCGAAACTTTCGGACTGCAAAAATATAAAATATAATGGATATACAAAATTTCAGATACCGATGATTTCATTATATTTGTAGGTACCAAGCAGGAAGGGAGAATCTTTCCTATATTTTTTTAGTATGGATAAGATCAAATTGAATGTCCTAGGAATTTCGTACAGTCAGACCCAGTCCGGAGCATATGCATTGGTATTGACCGAGGAGAATGGTGATCGGAGGATCCCCATTATTATAGGAGGTTTTGAAGCGCAGGCTATCGCCATTCAGCTGGAAGGGCTCAACCCTCCCCGTCCGTTAACCCACGATCTGTTCCTTAGTTTTGCTACAGCGTTTAATATTTCGCTGATTGAGGTAAATATATATCGTCTGGAGGAAGGGGTTTTCTATTCAAAGCTGGTTTGTGTTTATAAGGATCGAGAAGTGACCATTGATGCCAGAACATCTGATGCCATTGCTCTTGCTTTGCGGTTCAAGTGCCCGATCTTTACCACCGAAGAGATTATGGCACAATCCGGAATTGTACTCGATATTGAAAGCGAAGCAGATGATGATTCAACCGATGAAAAGAAGTATGAACCCTCCCCCCCCTCAGGGGAAAACCCACTCGGTGACATGGATTTAAAAGAACAATCCGAAAAGGAGTTGAAAGAGATGCTGGAAGAGGCGGTCAGTAAGGAAAATTATGAAAAAGCATCCCAGATCAGAGATGAGTTAAAACGCAGGAAAAAAGATTAATACTTCGCTGGATGAAACGGTGTATATTTCTGGTTTTACTATTGATCCTGTTCATACCTGATTCCCTACACTCCCAAGATAGATCAGATACTTCCGTAAACCAACATGCCAGGGCCCTGGTTAATGATTCCATTTCTGGAAGTGATACCCTTGCCCTTGTTCAGGAAACCGGGATTGAGGACACACAAAAGAACACCGGACACAGTGCAGTATTGTTAACGGATGAGTCTGTAAGTCAGGGATTTAATCTGATAGCCCTGCTCAGGGGCCTGGGTGGAATGCTCTTTTTGATCTTTCTTTCCTGGCTTTTCAGCACTAACCGGAAAGCCATTTCCTGGCGGGTAGTGGGGATCGGGTTGGCGGTTCAGATCCTGCTTGCCATCGGCGTGTTGCAGGTTCCTTTTGTCCAGGCTTTCTTCGAATTCTGGGGCAAAGTGTTCGTAAAAATTGTTGATTTTACGCTGGAGGGTTCAAAGTTCCTTTTCAAATCCATCGCCACCGGAGAGATCGAGCAACCGCTTATCAACTTTGCCGTAACCATTTTACCAACCGTTATTTTTTTCTCGGCATTAACCAGCGTTTTGTTTTATTACGGGATCATTCAGAAAGTGGTGTATGGAATGGCCTGGGTAATGACCCGGTTGCTGAGGCTTTCCGGAGCTGAAAGCCTTTCTGTTGCCGGCAATATTTTTCTTGGTCAAACCGAGTCACCGCTTATGATCAAAGAATACCTGGAGCGGATGAACCGCTCAGAAATGTTGCTTGTGATGTCGGGTGGGATGGCAACCCTTGCCGGTGGTGTTCTGGCTGCCTATATCAGTTTTCTGGGGGGGGATGATCCGGTCCAGCGTGTTTTGTTCGCCAAGCACCTGCTGACTGCCTCTGTAATGGCTGCACCGGGTGTGGTGGTTATCTCCAAAATCCTGCTTCCTCAAACCGAAGAAATTGCAAAGGAAGCCGAGGTTTCAAAAGACCGGATCGGGAAAAACGTGCTGGATGCCATTACAAATGGGACAGGGCAGGGCCTTCGCCTGGCGGTGAATATCGCCGCCATGCTGCTGGTTTTCGTTGCCTTAATCGCCATGTTTAATTATATCCTGGATAAAATCGGAGACCTTACTACCCTGAATGAAATTATTGAGAAGGTAACAAAAGGAGAATACCAGGAACTTTCACTGGAATTTTTACTGGGATATGCCTTTGCCCCGCTGATGTGGATCCTGGGTGTTGCCCGGGAAGACATTACACTGCTTGGAAGAATGCTGGGTGAAAAGATCATCATGACCGAATTTATCGGATACATAAGCCTTTCGGAATTGAAAGAAGCCGGTGCCTTCGTCTCCCAGAAGTCGATTATCATGGCAACCTATATGCTTTGTGGATTTGCCAATTTTGCATCCATCGGCATCCAGATCGGCGGGATCGGATCACTTGCACCCGGAAAACGGGTGATGCTGTCACGACTGGGCATGAGAGCCCTTCTGGCAGGGACGCTGGCTTCCCTGCTTTCTGCCACCATCATCGGTGTGATCCTGGGATAAATTCATAATAAAAAGATATGGAAAAGAAAAAAATTGTCGTTCTGGGAGCAGGACTGGTTGGAAATGCCATCGCCATTGACCTGAATGATCAGTATGATGTCACAGCCGTGGATATTAACCAGGAAGCCCTGGAAAAACTAAGCAAAGAACACAACATCAAAACCGTTAACAAAGACCTCAATACCGGTGATTCGATTAAAGCTGCTATTGAGGGCTTCGACCTGGTTATCGGAGCAGTGCCGGGATTCATGGGCTTCAATACGGTAAAGCATGTTATTCAAGCGGGTAAAAACATGGTGGATATCTCCTTTTTTCCACAGGATCCGTTTATCCTGGATGAGGAAGCACACAAGAACAAGGTTACGGTAGTAGTCGATTGTGGCATCGCTCCCGGAATGGGGAATATCATCCTGGGGTATCACAATCATCACATGAATGTCGACCGGTATGAATGCCTGGTTGGCGGGTTGCCGTTTGTACGGGAATGGCCCTTTGAATACAAAGCCGTATTCTCTCCCATCGATGTTATCGAGGAGTACATACGACCGGCAAGGTACATCGAGAATGGTGGACTGGTCGTTAAAGAAGCCCTTTCAG
Source organism: uncultured Rikenellaceae bacterium (assembly GCA_964612275.1). Classification (GTDB taxonomy): domain Bacteria; phylum Bacteroidota; class Bacteroidia; order Bacteroidales; family VadinHA17. The sequence continues at coordinate 6,246 of CAZTES010000096.1, read as the reverse complement.
AACCCGAACTGGTTTCCTTTGAAAAGATCGGGACACTGGAAGCCTGGAACTCTGACGGACTCCGCAGCCTCCTGCGAACCATGAAGATACCCAACATGATCGAGAAAACACTCCGGTATCCCGGGTGTATTGAGTACCTCAGGGTCCTTCGTGAAAGTGGTTTTTTCTCCTACGATGAGATCGATGTGGGTGGAAAAAAAATCCGCCCCGTAGATCTTACCTCCAGGCTGCTCTTCCCAAAGTGGAAACTGAAACCGGGAGAAGAGGATTTTACCGTTATGCGAGTTACCATCACCGGATCGGGAAAAAAAATTAAGTACGAACTGTTTGACCGGTTTGACCGGAAAACAAACACCATTTCAATGGCACGGACAACCGGCTATACCTGCACCGGTGTGGCCAACCTAATACTGGAAGGGAGCTTCACAAGAGAAGGAATCTGCCCGCCGGAATATGTTGGGGAAAGTGAGGAGAATTTCCGGTTTATGTTGACCTACCTCAAAGAGAGAAATGTGGATTACAAGGTAAAGGAGAGTAAACTGTGAGGTGAACAGCATGTTGGAGAATTATGATCAGGGAGAAATGAAAAGAAAAGCAATGAAGATCAGATGGCTGCTTCTTTCTATCCTGATCGCTGTGTTGTCCATATCCCACGCACAGGTTACCGGCCAGCAGACGATGCTGGCAAAGGACTTTCTTACATTACTGCAAACAGGGCAATATGATGCGGCGGTTGATATGTTCGATGAAACGGTGCGCGGACAGGTCTCTCCGGAACAGCTGGGAGAATTCTGGAAAACAGTGAATATCCAGGCCGGTACATTCAGGGAGCATTTTAACACCCGAACCGAACAAAGCCATGGTTACGATATCGTTTACCTGGATTGCCATTTTGGAAACATGGACCTGACGATAAAGGTTGTTTTTGATGCCAATCTCAACATTGCCGGATTCTTCTTTACTCCCGTCGAGACGGAACAGAAATATCAACCACCTTTATACGATAATCCGGTAAATTATCGTATTGAGGAGATTGAAGTCGGTTCGGGTGAATATTGCCTTCCCGGGAAACTGACCGTTCCGGAAGGAGTTGAATCCTATCCACTGGTTGTACTGGTTCATGGCTCCGGACCCAATGATATGGATGAAACCATCGGACCCAATAAGATCTTCTGTGACCTGGCATCCGGTCTGGCGAACAAGGGGATAGCCACCCTCCGGTATGATAAACGGACAAAAATCTACGGGGCACAAATGGATGGTTCAACCCTAACCGTTTATGAGGAAACCATCGAAGATGCTATAACAGCCATAACGATGGCCCGGAAAATGGAAGGCGTTTCGTCTGTAGTGATCCTGGGTCATAGCCTGGGTGCTTTTGTAGCACCGAGAATTGCTAACAACGACAACCCGCCGGCCGGCATTATCATGATGGCGGGTAATGTAAGGCCCCTTGAAGACCTGGTGCTGGACCAGGTAACCTATATCCTGTCAGCTGACGGATTGAGCCCGGAGGAGCAAGAAAACATCCACGACCTGCAGGAAAAAGTCAGACAGATCAAGGAGCAGCAGTTTACAGAAACAACCCTGAACGAAGAGCTGCTTCTCAGCTTACCCCCTTCCTACTGGAACGACCTGGCAAAATACGATCCCGTTGAATCGCTCAAAAGATTGACATTACCGGTTCTGATTTTGCAGGGAGAACGGGATTACCAGGTGACGATGAAAGATTTCTCTATCTGGGAAGAAGAAACAGGAGAGATGAAGAATGTAACCATGATCTCCTATCCCAAGCTGAATCACCTCTTTATGGAAGGTGCCGGGAAAAGCATGCCCGCTGAATATTCTAAACCCGGGAACATACCAGAATACGTTATCGGAGATATTTCAGCGTGGATCAAATCCATTTGTCGATAACTATTGGAAAACCTTCCCGCCATCTGCCCTGATTCCTTTTTGGGAAGTTTTATCTTTGAGTCTTTAAATTTCTAATCTTATCAAGCGCAGTTATGCAGCAGTATCTTGACCTGTTGAATAAGGTGATGACCAACGGGATACAGAAGAAAGACCGCACCGGAACGGGAGCCCTGAGCGTCTTTGGCTATCAAATGCGGTTTGATCTGGATCGGCAGTTCCCGCTTTTGACAACCAAAAAACTGCACCTGAAATCGATTATCTATGAATTGTTGTGGTTCCTGAAAGGGGATACCAATATAAAATACCTGAACGATCATGGCGTGCGCATATGGAATGAGTGGGCTGATGAATCGGGGGATCTGGGCCATATCTATGGATACCAGTGGAGATCATGGCCTCAGCCGGACGGGAAAAAAGTTGACCAGATCAGCCGGGTCATCCACTCAATCCGGAATGAACCCGATTCCAGAAGGCATATCGTAAGTGCCTGGAATGTGGGGGAACTGGATAAAATGGCATTGCCGCCCTGTCATGTGCTATTCCAGTTTTACGTTGGTAACGGAAAACTCTCCTGCCAGCTGTACCAGCGAAGTGCCGATATTTTCCTTGGCGTTCCATTTAACATCGCATCTTATTCGTTGTTAACCATGATGATAGCCCGGGTAACCGGACTCCAGCCCGGAGAATTTGTTCATACGTTTGGTGATGCCCACATCTACCTGAATCATGTCGAACAGGTAAAATTGCAGCTCGCACGAAAACCGTTTGATCCGCCAACCATTAGGCTGAATCCGGAAGCGAAGGAGATCTTTGATTTTCAGTATGAGGATTTTGTGTTGGAGAATTACCAGGCACATCCACACATTAAAGGGGAAATATCAGTTTAAAAACCAAATCCACATGAAATCCTTCTCCATTATTGTTGCCATTGCCGAAAACTATGCCATTGGAAAAGACAACCAGTTGTTGTGGCATATCCCGGAAGACCTGAAGCGATTCAAGCAAATCACGTCCGGTCATTGCCTTATCATGGGTAAGAAAACATTCGAATCACTGCCTGTCCGACCACTGCCGGATCGAATCAGCATTGTCCTGTCGGATATTCCGGGGGATGAAATTGAAGGATGCATCATGGCATATTCGATCGATGAAGCCACTGAAAAATGCCGGGATGATGAATGTTTTGTGATTGGCGGGGGAATGGTCTACCGCCAGTTTCTTCCCATAGCCGATAAATTATACATTACCTGGGTACACAAGGTGTTTGATGCCGATACCTTTTTCCCGGAACTGAATCTGGATGAATGGAAGTTGATCGAGAGCGAAAAACATGGGCCGGAAGGGAAGAATGATTTCTCGCATACATACGCTGTATATAAGCGAAGAAGGTAAATTTCCACGGCTCTTTTTCCTTCACCAATTAAACCTTCCACAGGAAGCACTGTCTAAAGGGTAAAATCAAAAATGAACAGTGTTAACCAAATTTTATTCCTATGAAAACAAAACGAATATTCTATACCCTTTCCATCGTGCTGGTTTGTTCAGCACTTTTCTATTCGTGTGAGAAGGATGAACCGGCAGAAAAAATAAGTGAAGAAGATGTTACAGTAGCAGAGGATGATGCCCTGGCAGATGCTCTTTTCAGTGATATCTGGGAGGCTGTTGATCAAGCCGTTCAGATCGTCGATGATCAGCTTTACAATGCCCGGTTGAAATCACAGGAGGTGGTGACGGATAGTTGTCCTGCCATCACCGTGGATCATCCCGACACGATCACATGGCCAAAAGTGATCACCATTGATTACGGCGATACCGATTGCGTCGGATTCTATGGTAATACCCGGAGAGGCAGAATTGTGATTACCATTACGGGAAGGTATCGCATGGTAGGCTCTCAGAAAACAGTGACCCTGGTGGATTATTACATCAATGATATACATATTGAGGGGACAAAAACCATCACCAACAACGGGAGGAATGAAAACAAAAACCTCACCTTCACGGTTGAGCTGGTTGAGGGTAAAGTCACCACACCCGATGAGGTTGTCATTGAGCGTGAATTTACCAGGATCAGGGAGTGGGTAGCCGGTGAAGAAACTCCGAACCACTGGGATGATATCTACTTCATTACGGGCAATACCTGGGGTGTAAATTTTAAGGGGAAATCCTATACCCGGACCATCCTGACTCCGCTGGAATGGGCTGCTTCCTGCCGTTTCATAAAGAGCGGAAGTGTTGAACTGGTGGTAGGTGACAGATCTCCTGTTGTCCTGGATTATGGTGAGGGTGAATGTGACAATGAGGCCACTTTAATCAAAGATGGCGAGACGAAAACCATACTGCTCAGGTTCAATCCAAGGCCCAGGATTCGTTAAAACACCCTCTTTTTTTTATGATGCTTTCAGGATCTTCAGGTCTACTTTCTCAAGCTTCTGTTTGGCATAATTGATGTCAATATGAAGCTTTCGTTCATTATTGGATGGCAGTTCGAACATCGGATCCATCATAATGGCTTCACAGATTGATCGTAATCCCCGTGCACCCAGTTTAAACTCAATGGCTTTGTCTACGACATAGTTCAGTGTCTCCTCGGCGAAGGTGAGTTCGATATTATCTATCCCGAAAAGCTTAATGTATTGCTTTACAATGGCATTCCTCGGTTCAGTGAGGATATTTCGCAATGCATCGCGCTTGAGGGGGTGGAGGTAAGTGATGACGGGAAGGCGGCCGACAATTTCCGGGATCATGCCAAAGGCTTTCATGTCCTGGGGAGCAATGTACTGGAGAAGGTTCGATTTATCCACGGCATCCCTGTTCTTGCTGGCGCTGTATCCCACAACCTGTGCATTGAGTCGCTGGCCGATTTTCTTTTCAATCCCATCGAATGCTCCGCCACAAATATAGAGTATATTCTGGGTATTTACCGGGATCATTTTTTGCTCGGGATGCTTTCTTCCTCCCTGGGGTGGAACATTTACAACCGATCCTTCCAGGAGCTTTAACAGACCCTGTTGTACTCCTTCTCCCGACACATCCCGGGTAATGGAGGGGTTATCGCTCTTCCGGGCAATTTTATCAATCTCATCGATAAAGATGATCCCTTTCTCGGCTGCTTTCACATCATAATCTGCTGCCTGGAGCAGACGGGTCAACAGGCTTTCGATGTCCTCGCCGACATACCCGGCTTCCGTAAGTACGGTAGCATCGACAATGGTGAAAGGAACATGAAGCAGCCTGGCAATGGTACGTGCCAGCAATGTTTTCCCGGTTCCCGTTTCTCCCACCAGTACAATATTCGATTTTTCAATTTCAACATCGTCTTCCTCGCGCCGTGAACTCTGCATCAGTCTTTTGTAATGGTTGTAAACGGCAACGGAGATGTATTTTTTTGCCTGCTCCTGACCGATAACATATTCATCCAGAAAATTCTTGATCTCAATGGGTTTGAGCAACTGAATCTGGCTTACATCGAATTCGCTTCTGCTCCTTGTCTCTTCCTGTATGATGTTGTAAGCCTGTTCAATACAATGATCACAGATATGCCCGGAAATCCCGGCAATCAGGAGATTGGTATCCTTTTTCTCACGTCCGCAGAATGAACATTTATCCATGATATAGCGATGATGCGATTTGTTTTGCGTCTGATTGGCGTTTACAAATATACAAAATTGTTCCTAAGGTGGTTACCATAGCAAAGCATTGTGAAAAACCGGCCGTTGAACGGCTGCTTTTCAGGGGCAATTCTTTAGATCTCTTTTTTCGTTCTCAGCAGCACCTCATCGATCATTCCATACTCCTTGGCTTCAGGGGCAGTCATCCAGTAATCCCGGTCTGCATCTTTTTCCACTTTTTTTACGGTATTTCCGGAGTGCTCTGCAATGATGGTATACAGCTCTGTTCGAAGCTTCAGGATCTCTCTTGCCGTGATTTCAATATCGGATGCCGGGCCCTGTGCTCCTCCCATCGGCTGATGGATCATCAGGCGGGAATGCTTCAGGGCTGAACGCTTGCCTTTCTTTCCGGAGGTGAGCAGAACAGCACCCATTGATGCTGCCATTCCGGTACAGATGGTTGCCACATCTGAACTGATGTATTGCATCGTATCGTAAATCCCCAAGCCTGCATGCACGGATCCACCAGGGGTGTTGAAATAGATCTGGATATCCTTGGTCGGATCGGTGGATTCAAGGTAGAGTAATTGTGCCTGGATAATGTTGGCAACATAATCATCAATCGGCAGCCCCAGGAAAATGATGCGATCCATCATCAACCGGGAGAAAACATCCATGGATGCAATGTTCAGTTGTCGCTCCTCAATAATGGTGGGAG
>CAZTES010000095.1:0-11596 GCA_964612275.1 uncultured Rikenellaceae bacterium | reverse complement strand
TTGGCTGGATGAATTTGATCTCGCCAGTATTTTTGTGGTAACGCGCATACATTCCTCCCTGAGCCTGCCAGTAAACAATATTCCTGTCGTAAAGATCCGGGAACATATAGAATCCATCACCCATACCCACTGAAATCCAGTCTGCATTCATGATCCCGTTTGCTTTTTCAGAGGGTCCCATCCATGAACCGTTATCCTGTAATCCGCCATATACAGAATAGGGTTTTTCCATATCCACACTGACATGGTAGAATTGTGAAACCGGCAGGTTTCTCATAATGTTCCATGAGCTTCCTTTATCGCGTGACACATAGACTCCACCATCGGTACCCACGTAGAGGAGGTTATTGTCTTTTTTACCAACCCAGAATGCGTGCAAATCCGAATGCACATTTCCCCCAGCGATGTAAGCAATCCGGAAGTTTTTCCCCCCGTTATCACTAACATTCAGATCGAAACTGGGTTTATATATCCGGTTCGTATCGACAGGATCAGCAACGATATAGGAAAAATAGAACGGGCGCTCCTGGATGGGAATGGTAGTGTTCATTTTTTCCCACGATTCTCCCCGGTCGAGTGACCGGTAAAGGGCGGACTCTGTTGATTCTATCAATGCATAGACCAGATTCGGGGTAACGGGTGAAACGGTCAAGGCGATCCGGCCCAATTCACCTTCGGGTAACCCGCTGGTTAACCGGTTCCATGTATCCCCTCCATCCGTGGTTTTGTATAATCCCGATCCCGGTCCGCCGGAACGGAACGTCCAGGGCTTTCTCCTGAAATCCCACATCCCGGCATAGAGTATATCCGGATTTTCGGGGTCAATGGCAATATCAGCGCACCCGGTGTTTTCATCCACAAAAAAAACTTTTTCCCAGGTATTCCCTCCATCTGAAGTTTTATACACACCCCGTTCCGGGTTACCGTTCCAGAGATGCCCCAGGGCAGCTACCCAGATTACATCGCTGTTGCCAGGATGAATCACAATGCGTCCAATTCGTTCCGTGTTTTCGAGCCCCATCTTCTTCCAGTTATCGCCACCATCGATTGTCCTGTATATTCCATCCCCGACAGAGACACTGTTTCTGGTCCACGGTTCGCCTGTACCTACCCATACCGTATCCGGATGATGCTGGTCAATAGTGACCGCACCAATGCACTGATTGTGCTTATCGAATACGGCTTTGAATTTTGTGCCACCATTTGTGCTTTTCCATACACCACCACCGGCAGATCCGACATAGATAATCCTCGGATCTTCCACTACTGCATCCAGGGCAGATATTCTGCCACTCATGGTTGCCGGTCCGATATGCCGGGCTTCAATGGCTTCAACGGTAGAAGAGGTGATCATTATTTTTTGCTGGGCTGTAAGCATTCCAGCTGAATGACTCAAAAAAAGCAATAGCAGAGTCATCCGGGAAAGATGACGGATTGAGCATTTCATTTTTTAATGTATTTAATGTAATTCAGTCAGGTATTACAAAACAAAAATTGTTCGCGTTCCCAATTGTTATTTGACAGGACGGACAAAGAGGCTGTCTGGTATCTCCTGATCGATCTCAACCGTATCGATCACAATCTCCATATAGGTCTGGCCCTGATACGAGCTTGAAATGTTGTATGGCATGGCCATCCCTTCAACCATTTTGTAGTTCCCGGGAAATTGTTCAAAGGTTTGATCAACTCCCTGAATGGTTCTTGTTGTTTCGGTTTTGAGGATAACATAGGATTCAACATCAAAATAATAAATGGTTTTATCCCCATCTTTTCTGGTAAGCTTAACCTTATAGGTTGGTGTCCCTTCCATTTCTTCCTTACCGATCAATTCCACCTGGTGCCCTTTTGCAGCATAATCGTAAAGGTCCCCATCCATATCCCCCATTTGTTTTATCTCTTTGATTTCCTCGGGTCCCAAATCCTGTGGATCAAGCGACCCCGCCATGGGGTTAATCATCCACCCGTTTTCACCATCAAAGCTTTGGATGATTTTTTGCCCCTGAATCGACGCTTCCATTCGCACCTTGCCCGGTCTTTTCATCTGTAGCATAATGGGCAGTTCCATCCCCTGCTGAAGAATTTTCCCTTTCATAGTCATGGTATTGACTTTTAACACCTTATCCTGGCCAATGGTCTCAAAGTAGTTGGACAGGATCTCATCCAGATCCTGTGCAATAAGCGAACCGGCAAACAGGATAAAGATTAAGCCGGTGAGTAAAGCAAAACGTTTTTTCATAGTAATTATATTAAAGATTAGTAAAATAAGCGTTCTATTACAAACCCGTTAATTGCTGCGCAAAGCAGCACGCAAGCGGACCATTTTCTCCAGCAATGCCTCCAGTTCATTCAACGGCAACATGTTTGCTCCATCCGATTTTGCCGTGGCAGGATCGGGATGTGTTTCAAGGAATATGCCATCAACACCCACGGCAATTCCAGCAAGTCCTATGGTTTCAATGTGCTCTGGTCTTCCGCCGGACACTCCGCTGTTCTGGTTCGGTTGCTGCAGGGAGTGTGTAATATCGAGCACGACAGGAAATCCAATTTTTTGCATTTCAGAAATATTCCTGAAGTCGACAATCAAGTCCTGGTATCCAAACATGGTTCCCCGTTCGGTGATCATAACCCTGTTGTTTCCCGAACCGGTTACTTTTTCAGCGGCAAACTGCATGGCAGAAGCTGCAAGGAACTGACCTTTTTTGATGTTTATCACCTTTCCGGTTTTCGCTGCAGCAACCAGGAGTTCGGTTTGCCTGCAAAGGAAAGCAGGGATCTGGAGAACATCCACAAATCCGGCAGCCATCGCGGCTTCATCAACCGAATGAATATCGGTAAGTACCGGAAGCTTTAACTCACTTCTGACACGATCCAGGATCTTCAACGCCTTTTCATCACCGATACCCGAAAACGAATCGATCCTTGAACGATTGGCTTTCTTATAGGAGGATTTGAAAATATACGAAACCTTAAGCCGGTCAGTAATTTCCATTACCTGCTCGGCAACAGAAAAAACAAGCTTCTCGCTCTCCACAACACAGGGCCCGGCGATCAGGAAAAAATTGTCCTCGTCGGCATGCTTTATGTATGGAATGGTCTCGATCATGTTTATTTGGGATTCAAATATAGCTAAAATGTTATAAGTTATAAGTTATAGGTTGATAAGTTAGGGTTTCAAGCATCGGGATAAGTTGATCAGTTAGACAGTAGTTTCATGAGCAGACAGCGAACTGAATTCATAATCTACTTTCCTTTTATCTTTTTACATTTATCTTTTATCTTATCAATACCTGTATTTCTTTCCCCACAATTTTCTCAACCGCTGCCGTATCTCTTCCTCTCTGGGATTTTTCTGGGGATCATAGAATTTTTTTTCTACAATTTTCTCAGGCAAATAATCATCGTGCACAAAATTATCCTCATAGCTGTGCGCATATTTGTAGTCCTTACCGTACCCCAGCTCCTTCATCAGTTTTGTTGGTGCATTTCTCAAATGGAGGGGTACAGGAAGGTCTCCCTCTTTCTGAACTGCCGACTGGGCTTCGCTGATCGCCTGGTATGCAGCATTGCTTTTTGGTGATGTAGCCAGGTAAATAGCGGCTTCAGAGAGAATAATTCTTGACTCCGGCCATCCGATCACATTCACTGCTTCAAAACAGCTTTGAGCCAGAAGTAATGCATTGGGATTGGCAAGACCGATATCTTCTGCCGCAAGAATAACCATTCTGCGTGCTATAAACTTGACATCTTCACCGCCCTCAACCATTCGGGCAAGCCAGTAAACGGCAGCATTGGGATCACTGCCCCTGATGGATTTGATGAATGCCGAAATGATGTCATAATGTTGTTCCCCATTCTTATCATAGAGTGCAATATTTTCCTGAACACGTGCCTGCACCTTTTCGTTGGTCACGATGATGGTTCCGATATCCTCACCTCCCTTTTCAGCCGGCTGGCTGCTTGCAGACTCAGTATGAACCACCAGTTCCAGAATATTGTACAATTTCCTTGCATCACCGCCAGAAAATCTCAGAATGGCTTCCTTCTCTTCTATAACGACCCTGAATTTCTTCAAATGGGGATCACGGGTCAGCGCCCGGTCAATCAATGTGATGAGGTCATCCTTTTCCAGTGGTTTCAGCACATAGATCTGGCAGCGGGAGAGAAGGGGAGCGATCACTTCAAAGGAAGGATTTTCCGTTGTGGCTCCAATCAGGGTAAGGACCCCCTGTTCAACTGATCCGAGCAATGAATCCTGCTGTGATTTGTTGAACCGGTGGATCTCATCAATAAAAAGGATGGGATTGGGCTTATCGAAAAACTGCTGATTTTTCGCTTTTTGTATGGTTTCCCTGACCTCTTTAACCCCGGAATGAACTGCGCTCAACTGGTAAAACGCCCGGTTTTGATGATTGGCAATGATCCTTGCCAGCGTGGTTTTACCAACGCCGGGCGGTCCCCACATGATGAACGAAGGGATATTGCCCGATTCAATAAAATTCCGCAACAGTGAATTTTTTCCAATCAGGTGTTCCTGTCCAACATATTCATCAAGCAGTTTCGGACGCATCCGGTCTGCCAGGGGTTGGTTTGGTGACATCAGCTAAGGTATCATTGATCCTGTTCTCTTCAAAGATAATGGATTATTACGCAAAATAGGATTTATCTTCGAAGCAACCAATTCGGAACAAATTCCGTCTTTAAAATAATCAATACAGAATCATATCAAAGAAACACTATTAATTTAAAAACCATGAGACAGATGAAAAAGGCAATCCTGGTATTTTTCCTATGCAGTACATTTACAATGACTTATGCGCAGCTGGAAGAGATCGGTAAAGTGCTGGCAGGAGGCAAAGCAGATGCATCCATGTTGTTGACTGAATACATAAAGCCCTATGCGAATTCACTGGGTGCGAACCTGAACGGAGGCTGGTACAATACAGCGAAGCCGCATAAGCTTGGCGGGTTCGATATTACCATCAGTGCAAGCATGGCGTTCGTTCCGAGCGGGCATCGTTCGTTTGATGCAAGCGAGCTGGATTACGCGCCAACCAGCGAGTATCTCACAACATCGGTTACCGGACCTTCCTCTTCTTCCACGGTGGCAGGGAAGAAAAAAACCGGACAAACCATTACCTATACTTATGATGACGAGGTGCTGCCCGCTACAGAACTTGTTTCCTATGAGATACCGAAAGGAACGGGGGCTCCCTACTTCCTTTCCCCCATGATCCAGGCAAGTGTTGGCCTGGTGAAAGAGACAGAAATAATCGGTCGTTACATGCCACAAACCAAACTTGGACTGAAGGGAGGCACAAAGGCAGGCATGTGGGGTATAGGGATAAAGCACAGCCTGAGCCAGTGGATCCCCGGACTGAAGCGGATCCCTTTCTTCAACATGTCCCTGATGGGTGGATATTCACGATTGTCCATAAATTCAGGACTCGATTTTACACCCGAAACGGTTGGATGGACCGATGCCACTTCCGATGCCATCGATTTTAAAAACCAGGAACTGAACATGATGGTAGCAGGGTATACGGTAAACCTGCTGTTATCTGCTGACCTCCCCGTCATTACCATCTACGGAGGAGCAGGAATAAGCGGTGCAACAACCACCCTTGCCCTGGAGGGCAACTACCCGTTCCCGGATTTCACAGCTGACTTCGAGGTTACCGATGACAGTGTCATGGAAAATCCCATTGATATTGAAATCAAGAGCAAAGGAGGCAGTGCAACAAAACCGAGACTGAATGCAGGTTTTCGACTTAAATTCACCGTCATAACCATTCATGCCGATTACACCTTTGCAGATTATTCACTGATAACAGCTGGCCTGGGTGTATCGTTGAGATAACCGAAAGATTAACACACTTATACAATTATTAATCTGGTTTTGATCAGATTTTTCTTGATCCACCGAAAAACAAAATCAAGGATTTTCTGGTTAAAATCCATTCAACTGCATGGTCACTGTCGGTATAAGCAGCAATAATCCCAGTACGATCAGAATGATCATAAAGGGAATGACCCACTTCACCCATTTATCGTAAGGTATCCGTGCCACGCCAAGCACTCCAATCAGTACCCCGGAAGTAGGGGTGATCATGTTGGTGAATCCATCCCCAAACTGGTATGCCATAACCGTTGCCTGCCTGGACAAACCGACCAGGTCGGAGAAAGGAGCCATGATCGGCATGGTTAATGCTGCTTTTGCCGAACCTGACGGGATGACTATGTTTATGATTGTTTGGATAAAGTACATGGTAAAAACGGTGGCAACCTGCCCAAAACCACTCATCCCTTTCGATAACCCATAGAGGATGGTATCGATAACCTTACCCTGTTCCAGAATACAGATGATGCCACCGGCAAGGCCAACGATCAGTGCTGCGGAAAGAATATCCTTCACGCCCTCAAGGAAAAGCCGGGTTATCCGGTTTGGTGAGTTGTTTGCCGCAATCCCAGCAAAAAGTCCCATGGCGAAGAATAGGGTGGCAATTTCCATGATATACCAACCGTATCCCATCACCCCGATAATCAGGAAAAGAATCGTAAACCCCAGTAGCGTCAGGATAAAAAAATGGACGGACTTTCTCAGACTGAAAAAACCGGAGAGTGCAAATAGTCCTGCTGCTGCCGGGATAACCGGCATGGTAACGGCAGTTCCCGTACCGGCTTCCGGATCCCCAATGGTTATCCGGGTCATCGGGAAGAAGAATGCAAAGACAACCAAACCGGCAAGAATAAAACCAAAGATGATCCATGCAGACAATGGAGTATAATAGGTTATCGACTCAATATCTGAGTTTCCCGCTTTTCTCCAGTAGCTGTCCTCTTCGTGAACATAAGAAGATGCCGGGTCTTTCCTGATCCTGTTTGCATACCGGAGGACAAATGCAATGCCTGCTGCATTAATGACCAGCCAGCAAAACATCCTGTATTCAATGCCGGAAAAGAGAGGCAATTCCGACAATCCCTGTGCAATACCAATGGTGAACGGGTTGAGGATTGCTCCCGCGAACCCAAGTCCGGCGGCTACAAAACACATCGATACCCCGACAATGGAATCATACCCCATGGAGATCGCCAGGGGGACCATGATGATGATGAAAGCAATGGTCTCTTCGCTCATGCCAAATACTGCACCAAAAATGCTGAAAAGAATCATAACCAGGGTGATGACCATGTTATCCACACCCAGAAAGCGGAACAGCCGAATCTTATCAAGTTTCCGGGTAACACGAAGAAAAGATACAATACCGACATCGATTGATTTGCTGCTGTTCATGATCCAGAATGCCCCGCCGATCATCAGAATAAAAACAATGATGCCCGATTGCCTTACAAAACCTTGATAAATAGCAGCAAATACCTGCCATGTTTGCGGTTGTTTCTCAACCTGCCGGAAAATTATCTCAGTACTCTCTGTCCCGTCCTCGGTAATGATCTGTTCCACGTATTCCCCTCCCGGAATGATCCATGTTAGCACAGCAGAAAAAAGAATGAAATAGAAAACAATGACATAGGTATGAGGGATCTTTTTTGAAAACATGGATCGAATGATTAGGGATTAGAATTCTTTATAAAAATAGAACATTCATGTAAATAAATATACCCTCTTTGATTTACAATTCACAATTCACATGAACCGTTTAAACGAGAATTCCTATTTTTGCGGCAGAAATGCACATCAAATTATGGCGTCATTAAAAGAGAGAGAATGGCTTGACAGGGAGATTGCCAACCGGTACAAAAGCCTGATCAGGATCCTGAAACCGGTGCTTGAGATTGATGATCTGAAACAAATCAGAAAAGCCCTCAATCTCGCGAATGAACTCTGTCATGAAAAGAGAACAATAACCGGGAAGCCCTATGTCTTGCATGCCATCTCGGTTGCCCGGATCGTTGTAGAAGAGATCGGGCTTGGAATTCCATCCGTTATATGTGCTCTACTGTATGATATTACGGATGAACCCGGTTTCCCGAAGGACACCATGAAAGAGCAGTTTGGAGAACAGGTGTGGCAGATCCTGAACGGACTATCCAAAATTTCCGGTATCGACACCAAGAAAACACACCTGCAGGCAGAAAATTTCCGGAAATTGTTGCTTAATCTGGCTACCGATGTCCGCGTTATTCTTATTAAACTCGCTGACAGGCTTGAATATATGCGGAATCTGGATCGTGTAAAGAAGGAGATACAACTTCAGGTGGCTTCGGAAACCTATTTCCTGTATGCTCCGCTTGCGCACCGCCTGGGTCTGTATAATATCAAATCAGAGATGGAAGACCTTTCCATGAAATACACGGATTCGAAAAAATACCATTTCATATCACAAAAACTCAAAGAGACCACGTCTTCCCGTAACCGCTTTATTAAAGAATTTTCAGAGCCGCTGAAAAAAATCCTTTCAAATGCCGGTTATACATTCGAAATCAAGGGACGACTCAAATCGACGTACTCGATCTGGCTTAAGATGAAAAACCAGAACCTCGAATTCGAGGAGGTGTTTGATCTGTTTGCTATCCGGATCATCCTTACAAGTTCACCCGAGCGGGAAAAAGCCGATTGCTGGCAGGTCTATTCCTATGTCACCGATCTCTATCAACCCAACCCGCAAAGGCTGCGGGACTGGATCTCGGTTCCCAAAACAAACGGTTATGAATCCCTGCACACCACGGTGGTGGGACCTGGAGGAAAATGGGTCGAAGTCCAGATCCGAACGGAAAGGATGAATGAAATTGCAGAAAAGGGATATGCAGCACACTGGAAATATAAGGGGCTTAAAGCAGAAAAATCAATTGAAGAGTGGTTGATGAGAATGCGGGAAATTCTTGAAACACAGGAGTATGAATCACCGGATTTTATTGAACAGGTTAAGCTTAACCTCTACTCAGATGAAGTGTTTGTTTTTACTCCAAAAGGAGATTTGAAACAGCTTCCGGCGGGTTCAACACTGCTTGATTTTGCCTTCGAAATTCATACCGAGATCGGCTCTGCCTGCGTCGGAGGTAAAGTGAACAATAAAAATGTCTCTATCCGCCATCAGTTGCAGAATGGTGACCAGATCGCAATACTGACCTCTAAAAACCAGAAACCAAAATCTGACTGGCTGAACTTCGTTGTCACCTCAAAGGCGAAAACTAAGATCAAACAGGCACTGAATGAAGAAAAGTTTAAGCTGGCAGAAACAGGGAAAGAAATTGCCAAAAGAAGATTCAGAAACTGGAAAGTGCCGTTTAATGATGAAAACATTAAACGATTGTTGCACCAGTATAAACTCAAAACATCCCAGGATCTTTATTACCTGATCTCCATAGAAAAGATTGACCTTGGAGAGATGAAAAATTTTCTTCTGAGTGATGAAGAAAAAGAGACCACACAACCGGTTCCAAAAAGCGAGGACCTTCCAGCCAGGGAGTCCCTGGAGCGCAGGGTGCGGTATGAGGAATACCTGGTTATCGATAATAAGGTCAAGAACCTGGATTATAAGCTGTCAAAATGTTGTAACCCGGTACTTGGCGATGAAATCTTTGCCTTCGTGACCATCAGTGATGGCATAAAAATTCATCGAACAAACTGTCCAAACGCACACCAGTTGCTGACCAAATATCCATACCGGGTGTTGAATGCAAAATGGACCGACTCTGACGGGAGGTCTTCCTTTCATACTGTCATAAAAATTTCAGGAATTGATGAGGTGGGAATCGTTAACCGTATTTCCGATGTGGTCTCAAATGACCACAAAGTTACTATGAGATCCATATCCGTTGAATCGAAAGACGGTATGTTTGAAGGTGTTTTAAAAGTTCTTGTGTCAGATGTTAAACACCTGGAAGCCCTGCTGAGAAAATTCCTGAGAATAAAAGGAGTATTGAAAGCGGTCAGGTTTGATGAACCAGTAATCAAATGATTCCATCATGTATGATGCTGCCGCATTTAATCGGATAACTATTTGCATAAATTTATTTTCTTCTATACCTTTAGACTGTGAAATTGAAGGTGTACGATGATGGTACGGATTAATAAAATGAGTGGATATTTCGCAATCTCCCTTTTTCTGCTTGCCGGATTAAATGGAGCAGCCCAGCATATATTGCATCATCCGGGGGCTTATTATGCCCCTGCACCTGGCTCTGAAAAGTATTTTCATGACCTTCAGCAGGAAAATCATGAAGCGCAGAATACCGGGTCAAGAATTCAATACCGGCTGGATATCGGTACAGCATTCACCAGCTTTGGTGGAGCGGGATCACTGATGAGCTCATACCTGTCACCTTCTATACACTATACGATCTCTCCGAAACTGAATCTCCATGTCGGCGGAACAATATTGTACAACTATCCTGCAGGAGATTCCCAAGCCGGCGAACCCGGTATAGCCACCGGAAATGATCCATCGTATCAATTCTACCTGTATGGAACCTACCAGGTAACAGATAGATTGGTAGTGGATGGTTCATTTGTCAAAGGAAAAATGAACCAGTACAACTTTGGATTATATCCTTACCAGATGAACAGCGATTACGAGAGTTACTCCCTTGGATTCAACTACAGGATTGCCAATTCATTTCATATTGGAGCACAAATCAATATCTCGAACGGATTGAATCCCTATTTCTATTCCGATCCCTTTCGTCCCGGAAGATTTAATACCTATGATCCATTCTACAGGGAATGGTGATCGGCCAACGTTCAACGTCCCTGCTTGCCGGCAGGCAAGGCAACCTGCAATTTCCAAATACCATAACAACCTATAACTTATAACTTATCACTATCATCCCGTGAACCTGATCTTTTTAGCCCTTGCCCCGGTATTCATCATTGCCTTTTACATCTATTTCAGGGATAAGTATGAAAAAGAGCCATGGGGGCTACTGCTCATATCCCTGCTGATCGGGATTGTTATTACCTTACCGATTTTTCTTGTTGAAATTTTTTTCGAGCATTTTACCGGTTCACTCCACGGCATAGTATATGCCGCGTACAGGGCATTTATCACTGCGGGTTTTACCGAAGAGTTGTTCAAATACCTGGCATTTCTACTGATTATCTGGCGAAGTCGTCACTTCAATGAAAAGTTTGACGGAATTGTTTATGCTGTCTTCATATCCCTTGGTTTTGCTGCCATTGAAAACATTTTTTATGTGCTGGAGCACGGTTATAAAATTGGCCTGGTAAGGGCAGTCACGGCTGTCCCTGCTCACGCCCTGTTTGGAATTGTTATGGGATACCGGTTTGGTCTGGCAAGGTTTTACCCGGAGGAGAGGAGAAAGCAGTTGTTTCTGGCTTTCTTCCTTCCCTTTGTGCTGCACGGGTTTTATGATTTTTTCCTGATGGCTGAAAAGCCTGTTTTTCTGGTACTTTTTGTGCCTTTTATTGTTTACCTGTGGAGCCATGCATTTCGCCGGATGAAAAGCCTCTCTGACCGATCCATTTTCAAGCCGGTAGAGGAGGAGCAGAGTGATCTGCCGGAGAATTAACAACTTTCAACGCCCAACATCTGCCAAAGGCATACCTATGGCACAACTTCCAACATCGACTTCCAAATCACTATTAACCTTTAACTTATAACTTTTAACTTATAACTTA
>CAZTES010000094.1:0-11839 GCA_964612275.1 uncultured Rikenellaceae bacterium | reverse complement strand
TTGGATAGACCGTGAGGAACAAATAGACGACATCCTGGTGATGGGTATAAAGATAAAGAAATGATAAACGGCATCCGGTCACAATGTCCCCCCTGCTGTGAAAAACAGAAGACCCGAATTGTACAGGGATATTATCGGCAAAGAACACCGTTCAGAAACCAAACCAGTATGGTTAGCTGAATAGTTCAAGAACCAATAATGACATACTCCTACCACGAACTGCCAACAACACAAACCTCCCCGCTGTCACAGTACGCGTTAGTATAATACTCTGCTGGAACAAGCAATTCAATAAATGGAGCTATTTATACTGCTTCATTCACCAGTTTCAATTCCTTAAACCGGCAGAACCGTTCGAGATCCCGGGTAATGTCACCATAGCAGGTTACCCTGTGCAGACCGTATGACCAGTTTTTCCAGAGTGTTGTTACATTTCCATCCACGCTAACTGTTATTTTAGTCCTGCATCCCCGGTCATCTTCCAGTGCCACGGGTGTTCCGACAATTTCGCCGGTAAAGTAAGGTATTAACTCTGTCGCAACCAGTTTTGCCTGCGTGACTTTCTGGCCAATCCGCATTTCCACCTGGGGAACAACTCCTTCCTCTCTTTCCATTATTGTTCGCAGGTTATAGGGAGCAGCAGGACCCCCCGGACCATCCATTTTTGTCGATCCCAGACAGTGGGCTAAAATGATGGTATTGTTGGATTCATCCACCGTCGGATCGCTGATAAAGCCGGGCTTCCCCGTCAATCCCTGGAAGAGAATGTGTGTCATGGCACTTTGCAGATCGGATTCACAAATCCCTCCCAATCCCATATCATTCAGCCTGGTAAAACCGATGCAGGGATAAGCAATGGACTGGCAGAGCGGTCCGTGCATACTGCCGTAACAATCTGCTGTAAATACCGTTGCATGCTCTTCATCCATTAGTTTCTCCATTGCAAGTGCAAGCTTACAGGACTTGAATATTTCTTCCGGAGGTGGCTCCACCACCTTCATTGCTCCGCTGATCCAGCGGTCGGTTTCAGCCTTTGCTTTGTCCGCACTGATGGAATCATAAGCATCCATTACCCGTTTCAATTCGATCGGTATTATCTCTGTGCCGAATTTTTCACTAATATTTTGTGCGTACGCTGAAAAAGAGTGTGTTGTAAGGTTCAGGATTTTAGCTTCTCTCAGATGATGCATGGCACGAAAGGGTTTAATTGCAGTTGCCAGCTGGGTATAATCACTGGTAAGCATGCATCCCATTTTGGCTCCCAGGGGTTGTTTTTGTAGCTCTCCAAAGCCCACCCATTCGTGTCCTGAATAGGGCACAGCAAAAACCATGGTGGGCTGGTTCAGAGCAAGTATTTCATCCAGGGCGGGTCGGATACCGATATTAAAATGAATGGCCAGGATTCCATCCGCCTCCTTCAATCCTTCTTTAATTTCACCCACCTCCTCCGGAGATGTGATCAGCCGATCGACCGTAAACTCAACATCAGCCAATTCATTTCTTAATTCCTCAAAGCGTGATTCATAAAACCGGATCTCATCGTTGAAATTCATGTTGGGTTGAGGCCAGAGACCATGTGATGAACCGAGGTACACCCTGGCTACTTTAACTTTTGTTCCCCTGCATCCCGGACTGATCAGCTTATCTATTGGTCTCATGCCAGCAGCAAAAAGACCTGAGCTGCAGAAACAGAGGGCACTTCCGGCAGCCGTAAGCCGAAGGAATTCTCTTCGTTTGATGTTGTTTTGCATACTAATCTCCTGTTTTATGCCAAGATCCTATATAAAGGTGGCGAGTTGATATTTTGTTGTATTATAAACTTAGTAAAAACAGTCAATAAGGTAATGACTTAATTGCAAGTTTTTTTATATATTCAAAAAAACATTAATCCATGGATACCCAACAGAACAAATACCCGAATAAAATCAGGGCGACCTGTTGTCCCTGCAATGAATTGAATGATCAGTCATCCAAAGGGATAACCAGGAGGAAATTCATACAGGTTACCGGCAGCACCACTTTTTCTTTCATGGCGTTATCGGGTTTATCCTGGTCAGCACTGGCATCCCTTCAGGAAGAGGATCAGATGGGCATCCGGCGCATTCCGCTGGTCATAAAACCCATCCTTACCTATTCGACTCCGGTCCGTCAGGATCAACGGAGCTGGAGAGCCTGGGGAGGTATACAAACAGAAGAGGATGCAAAGGAGGAGGTATTGAGGATAGGCAGTGAATTGAAGGAGCTTCAATCACGGTGTGACTTCCCAGTTGAATTCCTCCCCATTGACCGTGTGCGTGGTCCGGATGACCTGGATAATATCACTGATCTGGCTTCTGCAGATCTCTATCTGGTTTATGCAGCAGGCGGATGGATGGATACCTTTGACCGGCTGCACCAAATGAAGAAAGATATGATCTTCTTCTGCCGGCACAAGTCAGGCCCGGTCTATTTATGGTATGAAATCATCAGCCCGCGATATTTGCGGCAACACACCGATGAAATGGCATTAGCCGGTGTGAACAGTGATGATGTTGTGATCGACAGCCAGGATGAACTGCTCTGGCGATTGCGTGCTTTGTGTGGACTAAAGAACACCCTGAACACAAGGATTATTGCTGTCGGCGGTCCCGGAGCCTGGTCTCAACCGGAAGGTGTTGTGCCGAAGCTGACAGAGGACAAGTATAAATTTACGATCCTAACCGTCTCCTATGAAGAACTGGGGGGATTGATCAGAGAAGCCATGGCCGATGATTCTGCTGTTACCCGCGCCAAAAAGCGTGCTAACCAATACCTTCAAACTCCAGGCACATCACTGGAAACAAAACGTACGTTTGTGAATAACGGATTTCTCCTCGATGAGATCTTCCGGAAGATGATGAATAAGGCCAACTGCCGGGCGCTCACCATCAACGGTTGCATGGGAACGATCATGCCGCTGGCAGAAACATCGGCATGCCTGACTCTGAGCTTACTGAACGATGCCGGTTACCTCGCCTTCTGCGAATCGGATTTCGTTGTCATTCCGGCAGGAATCCTGATGGCGAATATCTCCGGGAAGCCGGTATTTCTAAACGATCCCACCTATCCACACGATGGGATCATAACCCTTGCACACTGTACAGCACCACGCCGAATGGATGGCATAAAAAGGGAACCTGCAAGGATCCTTACCCATTTCGAATCCGATTACGGGGCAGCACCGAAAGTTGAAATGGCAGTTGGTCAAACCATCACCAACATTATCCCTGACTTTGCAATGGCTCATTATAAAGGAGTGGTGGGTAATATAGTCGATGTTCCTTTTATGGATATCTGCCGCTCACAAATCGATGTCGGTTATAAATACGACAGCAACGACCTGGCAAAACAGATGCAAGGTTTTCACTGGATGACCGGTTATGGTGATTATTCCCGTGAGATTGGTTATGCCCTCAGGAGAATCGGAATTGAGTGGGATCTCCTAACTTCATGATCATTGCCCCACTCATTCCATTTTACATCTTACTTAAGTATAGGCCGTAGGACAATATTCCTGAATGATACTTTTCCGTGATCTCCCTGCAGGTAAATGGGACCGGGGATAAACTCATTGGCTGTTATTGCCCCGCCAGTCACACCATAGAGTGGCTGGTTGTCGATGATTTTCTCACCATTCAGGATTACCGTTGCGTGCCGATCGCACAGGGTAATATCCAGGCTCTGCCATTCTCCTGCCGGTTTTTCTGCATTTACAACCGGGGTGATACGGCTGTAAATGGCCCCCATGTTATGCGAATCGAGGGGCTTCCGATAACTGTCAAACACCTGAACTTCATATATCCCACGGAGGTATATTCCCGAGTTACTGCCTTCGGGGACCTTCACCTCAATTTTCAGGTTAAAGTCCTCAAATTCCCGGTCTGTTCTGAGGTTACCATAACTGATATGTGGACCACCCTCTGGCTGAACGGGATCAGTAACCATGACTCCATCTTTCCCCGAAAAACCATTCTTCTGATTGGGATTGATCAGGGACCATCCGGAAAGATCTTTTCCGTTAAAGAGGGTTATCGGTTCACCATATTTGAGTGAAGAAAGATCCGGTGCGGGAGGCAATGGAGGAATTCTCTTCCCCTCGAAATAGGAGGTGGACAGGGTACCATCACGACCGGGAGTCAACACCTTGCCGATGATTTCATCATTCACCATCACGCATTCGATCCAGGTGGTATAGGTTAGTGTTCTTACCGGTTTGCCATCAGCATCTCTTTTGCGAACATTGTTACTGCTCCTGGTAATGATCAGCTTATCATTATCCATCACCACACTACTTACAGGAACTACACTTCCGCCATACCAGAGAATATCACCATCCAGGTATCTTTGTTCCTGTCTTATTTCAAGCCATCCGGCACCATCGCCGGGTAAAAAGAGTGCCCATCGCCCTAAAAAGGGATTGGTGTCCAATTGTGAAAAGCCAGTTACAGAAAGGGCCAGTAAGGTTACCGTTATCAGGATTGATCTGAACGAATGATCGATTGGTTTCATTGTAATAAGAGATTTAATGGCATTTATATAGACGATTTTGAATGAATGATAAAGGTACATATTTCTGATTACATTTCACTTTTTATTTCTCCTCCACACTACGACTTCAAGGACAGGTTATCAAAATATTAAAATTGTAGAATCCTTGAATATAACTAATAATGAAAGATTGGGTGGCTGATCAATTCAGCAAGGCCCGGGGGGTCTTTAAGCATTCAGTCTTTCCAAAGTATTCCTGAAGCACAGTACTACGCAGATTCTTCAAACAATTGTTTTAGAATGTTGATAAATTTTTTCTGTTTAAGTTTTTTCAGTCCACTCTCCTTGATCTGACGAATTCTTTCCCTGGTCATATTGTATTCCTTGCCAATTTCTTCCAGTGTGTGAGGAAAGAAATCATTTAACCCATAATAACGCTCAATAACATTTGATTCCAAGCGTGAAAGTCTGCTTAGTGCACGGTTCAAATCATCTCTCATTGAATCAATTAACAAAAATCTATCAGGGCTAAATGAATCCATCTCAAAAAGATCCTTCTCTGAAGATCCAAAAAAAATATCTGGATAAATATTTTGCTCCTCAACCATTGTCACATCAGTTCCCATAGCTATAATTGAATCAAATGAAGAGAGGATGGAGTTATCTGAAGGTTCAAAGAAATTAAATTGCTCAATCTTCTCAAATGATTTTCTGATTTTTTTACCTGATAAAATCTGGTTTTTAGGATATCGTATGAGTCTTGCATTTTCATAAATTGCCTGCATAATGGACTCTCTAATCCAGTATACTGCATAGGTGATGAACTTATAACCCTTGGTTTCATCAAACCGTTCAGCGGCTTTTATCAGGCCTAAATTCCCTTCGCTTATCACGTCGGAAAGGCTTAATCCCATGTATTGGTATTGCTTGGCAATGTATATCACAAACCGCAGGTTTGCTTTCACCAACCGTTGCAAAGCATCTAAATTTCCATTTCTGAAATCTCTCGCCAATTCTATTTCCTCCGCCTGCGATATTTGCTTCTCATTATCAATATCACGAAGATACTTTATTATTAAATTGTCTTCCATCTATTTTGTTCTCCTTTCAGATCTAAATTGTCTTATAATTTTATACGTTTCAAAGGTGTTTTCTCTCTAAAACTTAATAAACCCAATTAAGGTTGCATTAACGTTTTGTGAAATACCATGCCTTTCTTCTCTGTCATACGTCAGAGTGACATTATGGTTTACAATACGGATAATGATTTTTATTAAATGGTCAGTCTAGTGGATGAACAAGAAGATTATGTTGATTAATGGACAAGTTACTAAGTTCATTTAGGTAAAATGAATCCTAATGAATCATGGTCAGTATGAAAAATTCAATTCACTTGTTGTTTCTTCTTATCCAACCATTTATATTGTTTGTCCTTTAATATCATTTTGGCATGCTCAGAGATTCCGTGTTCCTCTCTTAATCTTATTCGTCTCAATAATGGTTTCAGTTCCTCATTGAATGATTCCCTGTTTAGATCTGCACACTGCGAAGTGCCAACACGCAAATAATCCAGTGCTATATTTATTCTGTATGTATTTTTACTTACCAGTGCATCTTTAAGTCCAACAAACCGATTCCATGAACCTTGATTAATTTTCCACCAATTTTCAACTTTAATAGCCAGGAGTTTTCTAAAGGCTATAATCCTTTGTTTTTGTGTCTCATGTTTAAATTCAAATCTAAAACCATCTGATTGAACATATTCAGATGAATAAATAGATTTTGCGAGAGCCATTAATTCTGCTTCACTTACCTGATTCTTCCTGTATCCAAAATCCTGAAATGTCAATTCTTCCAGAATCCATCCTGCTCTTACAGAACACCAATCAATAGCATGGTTAATAATATATCCATGACTGGGGAATTTTGTTGATCCAGGATAAATGAGATCACCCGTCTCTGTTAATTTAACATACGTAGTATCCTTAAGCACTTCTATCAGAAATGGGATTGCGGTTTTACCCTGGTTAACAAGCTTTGCTCTAATACTGTCCACCGTAGGAAAGGATCTGGATCCTTTCAATTCATTTAATAATTCAACGACATTTGTCTGGCATAGGCATTTTTGATTCATCATCATAATGAACAATAAAACAATGGATGCCAGAACCTTCTTTTTCATTATATTCATAAGATTGGTATCGATTGTAAAAAGAAATCAATATTCAAACACATCTAAAAATAGGTATGTAAATCTTTGTTTATCAAATCACGAATTAACGACTTAAAATTTAAGAATCAGGTAATTTTAATAATTAAAAGTATATATAACAACAAGGAGAAACCAAAACTAACGATCGAGATAATCATTAATTACTGCTGTTATTTTGTTTTTAAATTAGATTATAAGATATTTAATGAAGATAATGTGAGATATTATTGGTCAGGTATCGACTTATTGTTTCGGACATGGTAACCTGTACGGACTTGTTCCCCTCTTTAACATGAACTATGAGCAAAGTATCCCAACTCTTTATTCGACAGTTATTATGTTGATCTGCACTGTTTTGCTGACAATAATCGCTTTCACAATAAGAAAATACGGATTACGGAATTTTTACTATTGGTTTGGTTCATCTATGCATTGGCATACTTTCTAAGTACCGACCTAGAATTAAATTTTCAAATAATATCTGATAAATAATATGATTATATTGATTAACTGAAGAATTCAAAATAAATCACCTGTCCCGTGAAAAATAAGGTCCCATCCCCCCCTCAACGCCCCAAAACGATCAAGGGGTGGTATAATTATTATAGGGAGAGAGGGTTTGTCAGGTATGTCGGTGTAAATGCTGTAAAGATCATCCTGGCGTACGCCCTGTTTGTCCTGCTGATCTATTTTATCGGGAAATACCTGATCGATTATGAACGGATCTTCCACTTTTTTACAGAAAAAGTGCAAGATTCGTTTGTGCTTGTCCTTTTTTTCGCCTCGGAATCCTTTTTAGGTCTGGTGCCTGTTGATCTCTTCGTTCTTTGGTCGGCAAAGCATGAAACTCCACTCACCTTTCTGGCTCTTCTTGGAGTTTTATCCTATGTCGGGGGGATCATATCCTACGGGATCGGATTGTGGTTTGCCACCCGGCCACGGATAAAAGCCTATTCTGAAAGAAAGCTACAAGCCTATATTTCGTTTGTCAGAAGATGGGGAGGTGCATTCATCATCATAGCAGCCCTGTTTCCATTCACTCCTTTCTCAATGGTAACCATTGCTGTTAGCCTGCTGAGATATCCCTTCAGGTTGTATATTCTTTTTGCACTAGCCAGGCTTGTCCGTTTTGTAGTCCAGGGAATTATTTTCTTCAACGTGTTGAACATTGACAACTGGATTCTATAATGGCACAATTACGTGCAGCCCTTTCGGAGCGATTCGAACATCAATGTTAATGACCGATCCTCCGGCTTCACCGTCATAATGTAAAAAGGTATGATTTACGGCAGAGATCTTTGCTTCTTTGACCTTCAGCACTTCATAGAATTGAGAGGAGGGTAATCTTCCGGTCACCATGCGTACCCCAAGTTCCCAAACCTTGTAACGGGGAAATTTTGAAACGATACAGAGGTCGAGCAATCCATCATCAATAGCAGCACCGGGTGCGATAAAGGCATTATTACCATATTGTGATGCATTGGCAATGGTGATCAGGAAGGCTTCCCGTTTCAACAGGCGTCCATTTATTTCAATGGTATATTGATGTGGCGTGTATTTATAGAATTCAGACAGGATGATTCTAAAATAGGTAAAAAATCCTCTTCTTTCATGTCCGGCGAATGTATTACCAACCCTTGCATCAAAACCTACACCGGAGGTGCAAAAGAAAGGGACTTCGTTCACCAGTGCATAATCCATAGCCTGCCAGTTCAATTGATTGATCAGTCGGATTGCTTTTCTCGGTGAGGTAGGGATTTTCAGGTGCCTTGCCAGTCCATTCCCTGACCCGGTTGGTACAATTGCCAGGAGTGCCCCGGTATTCACCATGGCTCTTGCCACTTCATTCACCGTTCCATCCCCACCCACTGCAGCGATTATCCGGCACCCCTGTTTCATTTTACTGGCTGCTATTTCAGTAGCTTCTCCCGGTTTTGTTGACTCCACAATAAATGTCTCAAATTTTCGGGGATCGATGGTCTCCTGGATCCATTTCCTGAGCTGGTCTCTTTTTGACTTTCCGGCTGCGGGATTAATTATGAAAGCGATTCTTTCCAAACCACTGAATTTTCAAAATACCCGGTAAAGGTACATTTCAAATCGAAAAAATAAAACACGGTACACCAAATTGGTGCAATCAGCGTTTATTGAAACAGAACAAAACATCATTATCCTATCGTTTGCTTGTTTTGTTATATTTACAGCAGGGTAAAGTTTGTGGAGATGAAATATACGATCCATGTTGCATTGATCCTGACTCTCTGTTCTGCATCATTACATGGGCAGATTGGAGGAAGGGCAATCTACGAATTCCTTAATCTTCCAAATTCAGCCAAAGTTGCAGCACTTGGGGGAAAGTCCATTGCTTTGCCGGACGCTGACCTCAACCTGGTATTCCATAATCCTTCCCTACTAAATGACACCCTGGATAATGAGCTGGTATTGAACTATGTGAATTATCTTGCCGACATTAATTTCGGTTATTTTTCTTATGCAAAATCATTTGGTCACCTGGGGACTTTTGCTGCCGGGATTCACTACATCCATTACGGGACGTTTATATCGGCTGATGAGACAGGACAGAAGACGGGTGATTTCACAGCTTCCGAATATTCCTTTAATCTTTTTTATTCGCGCAGGATCGATTCCATGTTTTCAGTCGGGGTAAATTTGAAGCCGATCATATCGAATCTTGAAAAATACAACTCCTTTGGGCTTGCCACGGATCTTGGGGTAACCTACCACAATCCCAGCAGGCTTTTTACAGCGGCACTGGTATTAAAGAACATTGGTGTTCAGCTCTCTACTTATGACGGGGAAACACGCGAACCTCTTCCCTTTGAGATCCAGCTGGGCCTATCTCAGAAACTCAAGCATGCTCCATTCCGGATATCTATGGTAGCGCATAATCTGCAGACTTACCGCCTTACGTATGATAAGAATGATTCCCAAGAATCTGCCAGTGATCCCTTTGCCGCTGATTCCGATGAACCATCCAAACTGGAGGATATTGCGGAAAATGTTATGAGGCATTTGATATTCGGGTTGGAGTTCACACCCATTAAGAGTTTTACCTTTCGTGTCGGATACAACTACCAACGGCGAAAAGAATTACAGATCCCTTCGAAAGTATCCACTGTTGGATTTTCATGGGGTTTCGGACTGCGGATCTATAAATTTCAATTTAGTTACGGCAGGGCGACCTATCATCTTGCCGGTGCATCCAATCATTTTTCTATCAGCACGAACATTGGAAGTTACTATAAAAAGCCGAATCCTTCTGCTCAAAAGTTATAAGATATTAATATTCCGTTGTTGATCACAAAAGATAGAATACCTGAAAATTAATAGTAATTTTACAGCCTTATGGTTTCCTCATATAATCGAATGATCATTGCTGTTGACGGGTACTCGTCAAGTGGTAAAAGCACGTTTGCCAAGGCGATTGCAAAAAAGCTGGGCTACCTCTATATTGACAGTGGAGCAATGTACCGTGCTGTAACCCTCTATTCTCTGCAAAATGGGATTATTGAAGATCACAACATTGACCTGAAAAAACTTTCACAGCACCTTGACCGCATTAAGATAGATTTCAGGTTTACCAAACAAACAAGAAAAAACGAAACCTACCTGAATGGAGAGAATGTTGAAGAAGGGATACGGGGTATCCGGGTTTCAGATCACGTCAGCGACATCAGTAAAATCAAGTTTGTCAGGGAAAAGATGGTTGAATTTCAGCAGGAAATGGGCAAGGATAAGGGAATAGTAATGGATGGGAGAGATATCGGTACGGTGGTTTTCCCGGATGCAGAATTAAAAATATTCATGACAGCAGGTGTTGAGATCCGGGCAGAAAGACGATATAAAGAACTGATTGAAAAAGGAGTAACAGTGAGTTTTGAAGAAGTCAGGGAAAACATTGTTAAGCGGGACACGATCGATGAAAACCGCGAGGAGAGTCCTCTGCGTAAGGCGGAGGATGCAATCATTCTTGATAACAGTCACATGACACCTGATGAGCAAATGATCTGGTTTCACGATGTATTGACCAAGATGGAGTATAATGAAGGTTGAAATTGATAAGGACTCCGGGTTCTGCTTTGGGGTGGTCAAGGCAATCCAGGTGGCTGAAAATGAGCTTAAAAAAGGGAGAACCCTCTATTGTCTGGGTGCTATTGTTCATAACAAGGTTGAAGTGGAGAGACTGGAATCAATGGGAATAATTACCATTGGCCATGAAGAATTCCGGAAACTGAGAAATTCCAGGGTTCTTTTCAGGGCTCACGGAGAACCTCCCGAAACATATGATATAGCAAAGAAGAACAACATTGAGATTATCGATGCCACATGCCCGGTCGTATTGAATCTGCAAAAAAAAATCAAGTGTGGGTATGATGAGATTTCCCGGGAGAACGGACAGGTTGTTATATTCGGGAAGAAAGGCCATGCCGAGATTATCGGTCTGGTAGGTCAGACAGGAGGCAAGGCCATTGTAGTAGAACAGCCGGAGGATCTTGACCAGATCGACTATACAAAAGCGGTTTATCTCTATTCGCAAACCACCAAGGGAAAAAAGAACTACAAGCAGTATCAACAGGAGATCCGCAAACGGATGGTTGAAGTCCAGGGAGTTGAAAATATCCATCTTATTGCTTTTGAGACGATTTGCGGAGAGGTTTCCAACCGTGAACCGAGTTTACGGAAATTTGCCAGGAAATTTGATGTAGTTCTTTTCGTGAGCGACCGGGAGAGCTCCAATGGGATGATGTTATTCCAAGTGTGCAAAGAGGCGAACCCGCGCACTTATTTCATCACCCGCAAGGATGAGATGGATCTGGAATGGATCAGGGGCGCCCGGTCAGCAGGCGTTTGTGGTGCAACCTCAACACCAAAATGGATCATGGAGGAAGTGGCAAACAGAACAAGGGAACTCGCGAATAATCAAATACCGGATAAAGAAAGTTGATGAAATTTTCATACTTTTATTTTCCGACGTAAACACAAGGACGATTATGGCAAAAATTAAACGAATAGGGGTTTTAACTTCGGGTGGAGATGCACCGGGAATGAATGCTGCAATCAGAGCCGTTACCCGTACAGCGATCTATCATCAACTGGGAG
>CAZTES010000093.1:0-12109 GCA_964612275.1 uncultured Rikenellaceae bacterium | reverse complement strand
ATCCTTGGTGTGGATATGTCATCCACCGGCGAAGTGGGCTGTATCGGGGAGGATTTTTATGAAGGGATTCTGAAATCCATGTTATCGGTAGGATACACCATCCCAAAAAAGAACATCCTGCTTTCGACCGGCCCGGCCCGGTCGAAAGTTGAACTGATCAATAGTGCAAAGGCACTGGAAGAAAAGGGGTATACCCTGTACGCAACACGCGGGACGCAACAATTTCTTGCGAATAGCGGCATCAAAGCCACGGCCCTCCACTGGCCTGACGAGGATAAACACCCGAATACCCTGGATTTTTTGAAGAAGAAAAAGATCGACCTGGTCATCAATATTCCAAAAAACTTAACAAAGAGTGAGTTGAATAATGACTATCTGATTCGCAGAACAGCGGTTGATTATAACATTCCCCTGATTACCAATGCACGCCTTGCCAGTGCGTTTATATTGGCATTCTGCAAATTGGACGTAAACGATATTGCCATTAAAAGTTGGGATGAGTATAAAACCAACTAAACCGGAATGCTGTTATTCTATTTTTTTTCGCTTGCCATAGGGATTTGTTATTTCACCCTGATCATGCTCTTTCTTTGGGGATGGAGAAGGACAAGCGTTGTTAATCGAACCACCTGTAGCGGGAAGACCATTGTCACCGTTGTTATTGCACTCAGGAATGAGGCGGAAAATATTCCACAGCTTACCAGGATGTTGAAATCCCAGGATTATCCGGGTGACCTGATGGAGATCCTGTTTGTGGATGATCACTCTTCGGATACCACGAAGGAAGCCATTCATTTCTACATGAGGGATGAAACCGGGTATTCCGTCATTCCCAATTCAGGCGTTGGGAAGAAGGATGCCTTGCTGTGCGGATACAAGAGAAGCAGGGGTGATCTGATCATCACCACCGATGCTGATTGTATATGCAGGAAGGAATGGATTTCCTCCATCGTTTCTTTTTTTGAAAACGAAAGGCCTGATCTGATCATTGGTCCGGTAGTATTGAATGAGGGAGAGGGGATCTTTCAGGATTTCCAGGCACTCGAATTTCTCAGTTTAACCGGAACGTCGGGGGGATCCTCCGGAATCGGCAGACCCGTTCTCTGCAATGGCGCAAACCTGGCTTTCAACAAAGGAAAAATCATCCCGGATTCCGAAATCCTGAATTCCCGTTTCGCTTCGGGAGACGATATATTCCTGCTGCATGGAGTAAAAAAAACGGCTGGACTGAAATCCCTGTTTTTAAAATCGCGGGAAGCGGTGGTTATCTCACAAGGACAGCCTGATCTTAAATCTTTCTGGAACCAGAGGAAGCGGTGGACATCCAAAAGCAAGATTTATCGTGATCCGGATTCAATCGCCACTGCCATCATTGTCTATTTGATGAATCTGTTATTGCTCCTGTCACTCCTTCTTACTGTGTTCATGCCCCAGGGTATCCTTGTTTTTACCGGTCTGTTTACGGCAAAATTGATGGCAGACCTCCTGTTCATCTATTCTGTGGCCGGTTTTTTTAAGAGGAAATATTTGTTAAAATACTTTTTGATACTCCAGGTGCTTTACTTTTTCTATGTAAGCATTATTCCAATTGCAGGAATGACAGGCAAATATTCCTGGAAAAACCGGATCTATCCATCATCAGATATCCCTTTTCCTTAAAATAATGAAGATGAGGGAGCTGAAAATTGCTATATAGCCGAGAGCCAACAGAAGTGTAAGGTAAAAAGGCAGGGGATCCGTTGCGATACCGATCGCATGCAGATCAAGGTTGCTTTGACCGACAGCATCCAGCATTGGTTCGTCTGAAGCAATGGTCAGAAACTCGGGTCTCGGAGTAAGATTAGAGATAATTTTTACCGGGAAATAGAGTCTTGCTTCCCTGGGAAACAGGAGCCGGATGATGGGCTCAATCAAAATAAAATAAAGAAGGTACATGACGACAGACAGTGCAGTATTCCTGAAAATCACAGCAATTAAAAACCCAAGGGTCATGTATCCCACAGCCTGGATGAAATAAACAACCAACAGGTATGACTTCTCAAAAACCACAGCGAGGGAGAGACCTCTGGTAAAGATCAATCCGCTGATCGTACTCGTGAGTAAGACCAGCAAAACACCATAGAGCGCAACCAGAAGAACAATAAAACTTTTCCCGATGATCAGGTCATTCCGGCTCAAGCCGGTTATCACCTGTTGCCTGAACGTTTTAAAGGAAAATTCATTCCCGACAAGGAGTATCAGAGTTACAGCAAGCAGGAGGTTGAACCAGCTTGCTATCCAGGCAAATGATTCCCAGACATGGGGGAACTGAAAAAAGTTTTTCACGGTCACCCCGGGGACCGAGATATCGATTTGCGAGGAGACAAAGAGAACCAGCAGGAAAAGCAAGAAATGGAGAATCAGAATCACCCTGAAAGAGGCGTAATTCCATATCTTAACCAGTTCTATTTTAAAAAGTTGCTTCATCTATTGCTCAATAGTCTCCTTTTCGATGCATCCATCCTATCGCACCAGCTCAAGGAATTGGGATTCAAGGCTCTTTTTCCTAACCTCAATCTGTGACAGGGTAAACCCGTTTTTAAAAGCAAAAGCATTCAGGTCAGCGGATGTTTTTTCGTCAGCCAGGGTTAAGGTTATTTCCTGCTCATTGAAGTGGCTTGTTTTTACAAATCCAGCCCTGACCAGCACTTCATGCAATTCACTCATTCTCTCACAAGAAATGATAATTGTATCATCCTCAACCAGCAATTCATTCACTTTCCCGCTGGCAATCAATTGCCCCCACTTTAAAACACCAACATGGGAACACACCTTTTCCACCTCATCCAGTATATGGCTGGCAAGGATGATTGTCTTTCCTTTCTCCGCTTCCAATTTGATTATGTTTCTGACTTCGGCTATTCCTTCCGGATCCAGTCCATTTGCCGGCTCATCCAGCACAAGCACTTCCGGGTCCCCCAGCAGGACGGATGCCAGGGCAAGCCGCTGTTTCATTCCCAGGGACAGGGTGTCGAACCGGGATCCCTTTCGGGTAGTAAGACCGGTGATCTCCAGTACCCTTTCAATATCCTTTTCAGGAACATTCTTAATCAGGCAATGAATTTTCAGATTATGATAAAGGGAGAGATAAGGATAAAAATAGGGGATCTCAATGAGCGAACCGACTTTCCGGTTCAACCATTTGCTCGGTTCCTGCTCAAACCATCTGTAGCTGCCTGTCTGAGGTTTCAGTATTCCGGTAATAACAGATAGTGTAGTTGTTTTTCCGCTTCCATTGGGTCCGAGTATACCAAACACCATGCCTTTTTGTACTGTTAAGGAAAGTCCCTTAACAGCCTGAATTTTCCCATAATGTTTACTGATGTTCTGTATTTCCAGAATGGTCATTGGGGAATAAACAAATAATGGTTTATTGAAGGAGTGAAGATAGTAAAAAAGATGATACGTGATTATTTTGATCCTTGGATCTTGTCATTGGGAATTTGGAATTTTGAATTGCTGTTCAATTTCCCATTTCCGAAAAGAATTTGATCCTCATCAGCCGGATGTCCTCTTCGGAATATTCATTTTCCCCCAGTTCCTTAAGGGCGGCTTCAATGGATTCCGTTTCAGCATCTTCCCTGAAGTAGTCAAATATTTCCTGTTGATGATCCTCATCCAGCACTTCATTGATATAGTAGTCCAGGTTTATTTTCGTGCCGGATTGAACAATGGACTCAATCTCTTTGAGGAGGTCATTCATTTCAAGGTTTTTGGCATCGGCAATATCTTCGAGTGATCTTTTTCTGTCGATACTCTGGATAATATAGACTTTCCGTCCCGACTTATTAATCACTGATTTAACCACCATGTCCTGAGGCCGGAGTATATCCTTCTCTTCGACATACTTTTTTATTAATTCCACAAATTCCTTTCCATACCGTTGTGCTTTGCCCTGGCCGACACCGGCAACATTTTGCATCTCCTCCAGGGTGACCGGATACTGGATTGCCATATCCTCGAGGGAGGGATCCTGAAAAATAACAAATGGTGGTAAATTTTTCTGTTTTGCGATTTTCTTCCTCAGGTCTTTCATTATATTGAACAATTCCTCATCAACAGTACTTGTCCGTCCGCCGCTCAGGGCTGTTTCATCCTCTTCAGCATCCTCATAATCGTGATCCTTTGTCAACATAAATGTATGGGGATTATTGATAAAGGCTTCCCCTTTTTCTGTGATTTTCAGCAGTCCATAATTCTCAATATCTTTTTCAATGAATCGCACAATCAAAGCCTGGCGGATGGCGGCGCCCCAGAATTTTTCATTGTGATCACTTCCGGTGCCAAAAATATCCAGTTGATGATGTTTATATGATTTTATGGCGGAATTAACGGTTCCACTTAAGATCTGTGCAATATGGCGGGCTTTGAATTTTTCTTTTACCTTTATAATGGCCTCAAGCACATCAAGGATATATTCCTGTCCTTCGAACTGGGTTTTTGGGTGGACACAGTTATCACAGGTTTCGCAATTCTCTTCACTATATACTTCACCAAAATAGTGAAGCAGCTGTTTCCTCCTGCAGACCGATGATTCGGCATAGGAAACCGTTTCCAGTAGCAGTTGTTTTCCGATCTCCTGCTCTGCGATGGGTTTTCCCTGCATGAATTTCTCCAGTTTTTGCACGTCATTATAGCTATAAAAGGTGATGCATCGCCCTTCTCCACCATCTCTGCCTGCTCTTCCGGTCTCCTGGTAATACCCTTCCAGGCTTTTTGGCATGTCGTAATGAATAACAAACCGGACATCGGGTTTATCGATTCCCATTCCGAATGCAATGGTAGCCACAATTACATCGATCTCCTCCATCAGGAATTTATCCTGTGTTTCCGTGCGGGTGGCGGAATCCATTCCGGCATGGTATGGCAATGCTTTTATTCCATTCACCTTCAACGCTTCAGCCAGTTGCTCGACTTTTTTCCGGCTCAGGCAATAAATGATCCCCGATTTACCGGAATTATACTTAATAAACTTGATGATCTCCTTTGTTGGATGTGTTTTTGGACGAACCTCGTAGAAGAGGTTTGGCCTGTTAAAGGAGGATTTGAAGATATTGGCTTCCAGCATTCCCAGGTTTTTCTGGATATCATGCTGTACTTTTGGAGTAGCTGTTGCGGTGAGTGCAATCAGCGGGGCAAGACCGATGCGGTTAATAATGGGTCTTATCCTGCGGTATTCAGGCCTGAAATCATGCCCCCATTCCGAAATGCAGTGTGCTTCATCAATGGCATAAAAAGAGATCCTGACCTGTTTCAGGAAGGCAATATTCTCCTCTTTGGTCAGTGATTCAGGGGCAACATAAAGCAGGCGTGTAATGCCCGCCAGCACATCCTGTTTCACCTCCTGGATGGCTTGTTTTGTAAGCGAGGAATTGAGAAAATGTGCCACACCATCCTCCGCACTGAAATTTCGCATCGCATCGACCTGATTCTTCATTAAGGCGATGAGGGGCGAAATGACAATCGCTGTTCCGGGTTTTATCAGTGCTGGAAGCTGGTAGCAAAGTGACTTGCCACCTCCGGTCGGCATTAAAACGAAGGTATCATTCCCCTCCAGTATATTTCGAATGATGATCTCCTGATTTCCTTTGAATGTATCAAAACCAAAATATCTTTTTAAATATTCATTCAATGATATGTCTGCTCCAATACTCATTTTTCCTCACCAGTTAAATGGTCATACCACATATAAAAGAATACTGGTTTTGAGATGTTTTTCTGCCTGTGCTGTCACTTGAAGGTGTCTTCCCTTCCTTTTATGTAGATAATAGTATAAAATAAATACATTTGTAATATAAATATACATTTTTTTTTTCTGAAATCAAAGGTATGAAACCCCAGGGTAGAACCCTGGACCCGTCTTTCCGGGGTAGAACCCCGGGGAATTAAACCACACCTTCTCGTCCGCCGAAGCGGAACGCGAAGGAGGATTAAAACATGGTATCGAAAGATAAAAACGAGATGACATTTCTTGAGCATCTGGAAGAACTCAGGTGGCATATTGTCCGGTCTGTGGCGGCTATTCTGGTTATTGCCATTGTCGCTTTTGTTTTTCACCGGATAATTTTCGATATCATCATTCTCGCACCAAAGACACCTGAATTCTTTACCAACAGAATGTTTTGCAAATTTGGCACGCTGGTAAATGTTCCGGCACTGTGCATCAACCGAAACGAATTTGAAATTATCAACATCAACATGGCAGGGCAGTTTACCACCCACATTCTTGTATCGATTATTGCAGGAATAATCCTCGCTTTTCCCTATATCTTCTTTGAATTCTGGATTTTCTTAAAACCGGCATTATATCAGAAGGAAAAACGGTATGCAACAGGTTCGGTATTCTACACTTCCCTGCTGTTTATCCTGGGCATTTTATTTGGCTATTACCTCATCACACCATTATCCGTCCATTTTCTGGGTTCCTATCAAGTAAGTGATCAGGTCGCCAACCAGATAAACCTAATATCCTATATATCTACCGTATCATCGGTGACCCTTGCCAGTGGCATTATTTTCGAATTACCGATCATGGTCTATTTTCTCACCAAGATCGGTTTGCTTACACCAAAATTTTTACGGAAGTACCGAAGGCATTCTGTCATCGTCATTCTTGCGCTCTCCGCAATCATAACACCCCCGGATATTTTCAGCCAGGTCCTGGTCTGTGCCCCGTTGCTCCTATTGTATGAGATCGGGATCGGGATTTCGAAACGGATAGTGGCTAAAGAGGAAGCAAAACTGGCTGGTTAAGTATGAATAATCAGGTATACCTTATGAAACCCTCATCTTTATAGAATTTTCAACCTAAAATAAGGTGTAAATACAAAAGAACATGAATAAAGCAGATTATATACCATCAGGTTCAAAGATGAGGGTTCGCCGAACACCATTGAAAATAAACAATATTGTGAGGCAACATACACCACCGAATTTCACAGATGGCACTTTCCAAACAATTAACATACAGGTTTTTAATACTACTTTATACGAGTAAACACATAAGGGATTTTTCTCCCGGTATTACACTGTTGTATCGATTCATTTGTGGAGTTTTACTTGGATTACTGGTTATCTCTTTCGGGTCAGCACAAACCACAAAAATCAGGGGGCATATTACCGATGCTGAATCGGGCGAGCCGTTACCCTTTGTGAACATATCATTTATCGGGAAACCGATCGGCACCATTTCTGATTTCAACGGAGAGTATTATATTGAAACGCCGTATCCCTCTGATTCCCTTACCATATCTTATCTTGGATATAAAACCCAGACTTATCCGGTCAAAAAGGGAATTTTCCAGACCATCGATGCCAGCCTTGAGCGGGGGCATCTGGAGATTGAGGAGGTAATTGTTCACCGGGGCGAGAATCCTGCCCATCCAATCCTCCGTAATGTTTTGCTGGCCAAGCAGAGAAACAATCCCCGCAACCTCGATTCCTATTCTTTTGAGACCTATAATAAAATCCAGGTGGATATCAATAATGTTGATGAGCAGTTTAAGAATCAGGCTATTTTAAGACCGTTCCGGTTCACATTCCAGTACATGGATACCTCAGCCATTACAGGAAAGCCCTACCTGCCGGTCATGCTAAGTGAGGCAATATCGGATTATTACTACAAGAAATCACCCTTCGAAGAAAAAGAGATCATAAAAGCAAGCAAAGTATCAGGTATTGATAATGAAAGCCTCTCCCAGGTAACCGGCAATATATTTCAGGACCTCAACATTTATGACAATTACCTGAAAGTGATTGATCAGGGGTTTGTCAGCCCGATCTCAGATTTTGCCCTGATCTATTACAAATATTATTTAGTTGACAGTGCATACATCAATGACCGCTGGTGTTATGAACTAAGTTTCCAGCCTCGCCGGAAACAGGAACCGACCTTTACGGGGAATTTCTGGATCCATGACACCACTTTTGCTGTGGTAAAGATCCAGTTACGGCTGGCAGATGAGGTAAATGTAAATTTCATCCATGACATTGCAGGAGAAGAAGAATACCAGATGATCAATGACTCACTCTGGTTTCTGAAACAGCAAAAATTGTTTGTCGATTTTAACCTTCGGGATAAGGCCACCGGCTTTTTCGGGCGCAAGTTGACCACGTATGGGAAAGTCCGGATTAACGAACCATTTCCTCCGGAAGCAATAGCGGTCAGAGATAAAGTGTGGGTTCCAGAGAGCGCTCTATTGAAAAATGAGAGCTTCTGGGGAAAAAACCGACCGGTACCCCTTACCGTCAAAGAAAAAAATATCTATTCCATGGTAGATTCTGTTCAATCCCTGCCGGAATATGTCCGGCAGGAAAAGCTGATCGAAATGTTTGTAACCGGATACTGGGTATGGGGGCTGGTTGAGCTGGGTCCCTATTACACCTTTTACAGCTTTAATGAAATCGAAGGGAAACGACTGAAGTTCGGTGCAAGGACAAGCAACCAGTTCAGCACCAATTTAATGATAGAGGGGCACATCGCTTACGGGTTCAAAGATGAACGGGTGAAGTACGGAGGGGGATTTCTTTACCTGTTCAAAAAAAATCCCCGCGTTGCCCTTGCCATGCATTATAAACACGATATTGAACAGATTGGAGAGAGTCCCAATGCATTTCTCAATGATAATTTCCTTGCCTCTTATCTGCGGCGCAACCCAAACTATAAATTGACCCTGGTGGATAATTTTACCGCCTATTACGAGAAGGAATGGATTCAGGGATTATCCAACACGGTAACGTTTGACCACAAACGCATCTTCGCAACCCGGTATATCCCGTTCATATTGCCCGAAGATACCGGAGACCTGTTTTTACCGAAAATAATAAATACGGAATTGTCACTCAATACTCGTTATGCTAAAGGAGAACGATACATCATGGGCGAATTCCTGAGAACCTCCATAGGAACAAACAACCCCGTAATTAACCTGGATATTGCTTTGGGACTGAAAAACGTGTTGAACAGCAAGTACGAATACCTGAAGGTGAAGTTTTCCATCTCCCAGAAAGTGCCTCTTCATCCCCTGGGTTATTTCAGGTACAGTCTGGCCATGGGGAAAATTTTCGGAACACTTCCCTATCCATTGCTCCACCTGCATGAGGGGAATGAGACATATCTTTTTGACCGATATTCCTTCAACATGATGAATTACTATGAATTTGCCAGTGACCAATACCTCAGTCTTTTTCTGGAACATCATTTTCAGGGGTTACTATTCAATAAGTTGCCACTGATCAGAAAGCTTAAGTGGAGAGAAGTAGCCAGCGCCAGGGGGGTAATCGGCAGACTGGATCCCAGGCATGAGGCATTGATGCCTTTCCCGGAAGGATTGAACAGTCTGGGCGGACCTTACCTTGAAACCAGCCTGGGAATTGAAAATATACTGAAGTTTTTCCGGATCGATGCAATGTGGCGACACACACACCGGGATAATCCAGATATTCAGACATTTGGCATCAGGGGCAGATTCCAGTTCATCTTTTAGACAGATATTGACTCAAAATGACTATTTTCGCAACAAATAAAGCATGTTGTGAGGTTACATACTGATAGCCTGGTAAAACGATACCGCTCCCGTACTGTCGTAAATGATGTATCTATTGATGTGGAACAGGGTGAGATTGTTGGACTCCTGGGACCCAATGGTGCCGGTAAAACCACCTCTTTTTATATGATCGTTGGGCTGATTGTACCCAACCAGGGGAAGATCTACATCAATGATGAAGACATTACGGGATTACCTGTATATAAACGGGCACAAAAAGGGATTGGCTACCTGGCACAGGAACCATCGGTTTTCAGGAAATTGAGTGTTGAAGATAATATCAAGGCCGTTCTGGAGATGTCGAACTTAACCAAAGATGAACAAAAAAAACGCCTTGAGTCCCTTCTCATGGAATTCGGACTTTCCCGCATAAGGAAAAGCAAGGGATATCAATTATCGGGAGGCGAACGCAGGCGAACAGAAATTGCACGCGCCCTGGCAATTAAACCCAAATTCATGCTGCTGGATGAACCCTTTGCAGGCATCGATCCAATCGCTGTTGAGGATATCCAGGAGATTGTGAGCCACCTCAAAGATAAAAATATTGGTATTCTTATTACTGACCACAATGTTCATGAAACCTTATCCATTACCGACAGAGCCTACCTGTTGTTTGAAGGGAGTATCATGAAATCGGGAACATCGAATGAATTGGCTGGAGATGAAAAAGTGAGGCGGTTATATCTCGGGAAAAAATTTGAACTCAGAAATTAAAATAACGTGTACCAGTTACATATGCCAAATTTAATATCTTTGCGGTGATTTCAGGCGGATGTGGCGTAATTGGTAGCCGCGCTAGATTTAGGATCTAGTGCCTTCGGGCGTGGGGGTTCGAGTCCCTTCATCCGCACGATCGTTCCCAAAACCGCTTTAACTTACGATGGTTATATCGGCAGTTCTGGCGGTTTTTACTGTTTTTAATACATTAAGCGCAAAAAAAATGAACATTACCAGAGAGAATATTGATCCATTGAATGCCCTAATCAAAATCGCAATTCTGAAGAAAGATTATGAAATACGGGTTGAAGAGGTACTGAAGGATTACCGGAAAAAAGTCCGACTGGACGGGTTCCGACCCGGGAAAGTGCCTTCCGGATTGATAAAAAAAATGTATGGGAAACCGGTATTGATCGAGGAGGTGAATAAAATCATTTCTGAATCAATTTCCAGGTACATCACAGAAGAAAAGCTATCGATACTTGGTGAGCCATTGCCCAATGAAAAAGAACAACAGACCATCGATTGGGACCACCAGGAGGAGTTCGAATTTGCATTTGACCTGGGACTTGCTCCTCCCATAGAAATCACCCTGTCGACCCGGGATAAGATCCCCTATTATACCATCGCTGTCGATAAAAAAATAAAAGAGTCCTATAAGGAGGAGTACCTCAAAAAATTGGGCTCATTTAAATCCGTTGAACAGGCTGGAGAAGAGGATGTACTGAAAGGTAGCATAAATCAACTGGATGTAACCGGGCAGATCATTGAAACTGGAATTTCGGTGGAAGAAACCTCATTCTCCCTGGGAGCAGTCAAAGATAAAAAGATGGTGAAAAATTGGATGGGAAAGCAGCCCAATGACACAATCGATTTTGATATCAAAAAAGCATTTCCCAATGATACTGAGATATCCTCCATACTCAAAATAGATAAAGATAAAGTTCCATCCATCGGACCGAACTTCAGATTCAACATTAAGGAAATCAGCCGGTTCGAAAAAGCTGAGATGAACCAGGACTTTTACGATAAAGCATTCGGAAAAGATATTGTTACCTCCGAAAAAGATTTCGATGAAAAAATAGAGGAGGAAATTGCAGCACAGTTAGCCAGGGAAAGTGATTTCCGGTTTGCTGTCGATGTGAAAGAAAAAATGATTAAGAAAGTGAAAATGGAGCTGCCTTCGGCATTTTTAAAACGATGGCTGAAAGTTATAAATGAAGATAAGGTGACAGAAGAGCAGATCGAGCAGGACTTCGAACACTTTGAAAATGATCTGAAATGGCAATTAATTAAAGACCAGATCATTAAAGACAACGAAATCAAGATTGCCGATGAAGAGATCAGGGACTATGCCAAAGAACATGCAAAAATGCAATTCCAACAATATGGCATGTCGAATATTCCCGAAGAATACCTGACCAACTATGCCAAAGAGATGCTGGGGAAGGAAGAAGATGCAAAAAAAATATATGGCAAAAAATATGAAGAGAAAGTGATTGAATTCATCAGAGAGCAGGTGAAACTGGACCAGAAGAAGATCTCTTCGGACGAATTCAATAAACTGTACGACAAAAAGTAACCTCGTAGATTCGCAAACCAGTCATAAATATTTTTATAATTTTGGATTCTAAACATTTAAAAACTCATACTATGAATCAAAAAGATGATTTCAGAAAATATGTCACCGGGCATCTCGGGATCAGCAGTTTACGGTTGGATAAATACCAATCCATCCTTAACAATTACATCTCTCCCACCATTATTGAGGAGCGACAACTGAACATTGCATCCATGGATGTTTTCTC
>CAZTES010000092.1:0-12141 GCA_964612275.1 uncultured Rikenellaceae bacterium | reverse complement strand
AAGAAGGTCATGATCAGGGTGGTGATATGGCTTCCATCCACATCCGCATCGGTCATGATCACGATTTTATGGTAGCGGAGACCATCCATATTGAGTGCTTTACTATCTTCCTCGGTACCAATGGTCACTCCCAGGGCAGTAAAAACATTTTTAATCTCTTCATTCTCAAATATTTTGTGCTGCATAGCTTTTTCGACATTCAGGATCTTCCCCCGCAAGGGCATGATGGCCTGGAATTTTCTGTCGCGTCCCTGCTTGGCTGTTCCTCCGGCAGAATCACCCTCCACGAGGAATATTTCGCACAAAGCAGGATCTCTTTCTGCGCAATCTGCCAGTTTTCCGGGCAATCCTGATCCGGAGAGTACATTTTTTCGTTGTACCAGTTCTCTTGCTTTTCTGGCAGCATGCCTTGCCGTAGCTGCCAGTATCACTTTTTGAACAATCGTTCTGGCATCCTTTGGATTCTCCTCGAGGTAATTTGTCAGGAGGTTACTTACCGCCTGATCGACAGCACCCATAACCTCGGAATTGCCAAGTTTGGTCTTTGTTTGTCCTTCAAACTGAGGTTCCTGAACCTTGATGGAAATGATGGCGGTCAATCCTTCCCGGAAATCATCTCCATTGATATCAAATTTCAGTTTCGCCAGCATTCCGGACTTTTCTGCATAATTTTTCAGGGTTCTGGTTAACCCCCGTCTGAAGCCGGCAAGGTGCGTTCCTCCTTCAATGGTATTGATATTGTTCACATAGGAGTGGATATTCTCCGAAAAGGAAGTATTGTATTGCATCGCAATTTCAACGGGCACATCATTTTTCTCCGTTTCGATGTATATCGGTGTTTCGATCAGCTTTTCCCTGGTTGCATCAAGAAAGAGTACAAACTCTTTCAATCCTTCTTCCGAGTAGTATTCCTCGCTTCTGAATTCCTCGCCATTGCCATTCCCGTTATCTCCGGTTTCTCTTTTGTCAGTAATGATCAGGTTGATTCCCTTATTCAGGTAAGCCAGTTCCCTTAGCCTGGCAGCCAGTATTTCAAAATTGAAATCGGTAGTGATAAAGATGCTGCTATCCGGTGTAAAGGTTATCTCGGTGCCGGTTCGATCGGTATCTCCGGTGATTTTTACTTCACTGAGCGGTTTTCCACACCTGTATTCCTGGAGATGAATATTCCTGTCCCTGTGCACTTCAGCTCTCAATTCAGAGGAGAGGGCATTTACACAGGAAACCCCTACTCCATGGAGTCCGCCGGAGACCTTGTATGACTCCTTGTCAAACTTTCCACCGGCATGCAATACGGTCATGACCACTTCAAGTGCTGATCGCTTCTCTTTATCATGAATATCGACCGGTATTCCCCTTCCATCATCTTTGACCGTTAATGAGCCGTTTTCATTGATAATCAATTCAATTTTTTTACAATACCCGGCAAGGGCTTCATCGATTGAATTATCAACCACCTCATATACAAGATGATGTAATCCCTTGACGCTAACATCACCTATATACATTGCCGGTCTTTTCCTCACCGCTTCCAGTCCTTCCAAAACCTGGATGTTTTCAGCTGAATATTCCTGGTTCCTTTTGCTATTTGATTTCAAATCTTTCATCTTCTGATGTGTTTAACCGTTCAACATACCATAGCTTAACCGGATACCTTTCCTGTATCCGCACTTTTAAGGTACTTTTTCGATTTTTTGGTGTCTGATTTTACCCTTCTTCAACCCAACCTGTCTGCTACCTGAAGTGAAGATTATTTTGTGCTTTTCAGTATGTTTCCCTCTATTTATATGTTATTAAATTACAGGATGTTATGATCTATTGTCAACCATCACTGAATTCATATCAAATATACGAAATTTTGCCGGTTTTCCGGTGATAAAAAAGCCAAAAATGTCTGATTTTTTAACAAACGATTAACATTCCTGTGATATTCTATAAAAAGGAGATCTGACCATAGACAAATCATACTACAAAGCGTAGGTAAACCCCACGAGGATAAAGAATTGCTGGGAAGGATACTGGTTCCACTGTGAATACCGCACAGAGGCAACGTTGTATAAATTCACGAATCCGGATAACAGTTTGGTGTACCTGTATTCAAAACCGAGGTTAATATCGAGCAATCCATCCAGTTTTTTCTTTACCTCATTTCCGGCTATACCATAAGTCTTGGCATACCGCTTTCCCTGCCCGAACAGGTCAGCCGATATCAGGATTTTATTTCGCAGGTTATAGGATACAGAAAAAGCAATATCCCAGGATGGTTTGTGCCATGGTTCATCCTGAGCGGACATGGAGTACCCGTAATAATTGCCTTTGACCATCAGGGAGAGTTTTTCTGTTGGTTTAGATTCCACCTCGCCATACAGCGATATCAACTCAACATCATCATACTCCACGCTGAATTGATTCCTCAGTTCACCCACGGTATCGTTCACATAGAAATACATATCGTCAATCAATGCATAGGAAGCTTTGATCTTAAATGTTGATGTAGTGCTAATGCTTCCGAGGAATCCTCCATAGACATCCAGGCTGCGATCGGTGTTTTTCACCGACAAGCCGGGTATCACAAACGGGTTTTCCGCTACTATGCTCCGGTAATGATTGATATTCAGGCTTCCATCAACTCCCAGGTAGGCAAACAACAGGTTCTCTATCACATTAAATTGCAATTCAACCTGCGGGTAAAAATGAGGAGTCGTGTTATCCTCTTTCATATCGAACGTAATGGAAAGGCCTGCCTGCAATTTCCAGATCGAAGAACGTTTCAGAAACCAGGGTGCCACCTTCAGCACAGCATTATAGGTAGAGTCAATGCCTTCGCTTTTATCCAGGTAGTGAAATGCCAGGTCAGTTCCTATATACTGTTTTCTGAATAATTTACTGAAACGGCTATCCAGGTGAAAACCATTCTCTGTCATCTTAAAATTATCCCTGAAATAGTTGTATTGAAAGGCGACATTATAGGCAAACTTATTGGAATCCACAGATGCTGACCGCAATCCCATCTTTCCTGACAGTAGAAGGTAACTTTGTTTGATATTTTTTTTATCGATATCCCTGACCAGTGAATCGGGCACGATAACTGTGTCCGTATCATAGCCATAATAATAGACCTGGTCACTCTGCAGCCCCAC
The DNA here is from genome assembly GCA_964612275.1 of uncultured Rikenellaceae bacterium. GTDB lineage: Bacteria > Bacteroidota > Bacteroidia > Bacteroidales > VadinHA17. The sequence continues at coordinate 9,001 of CAZTES010000092.1, read as the reverse complement.
ACTACCGGAAAGGATTGCTTTCTTCATAATTTTTTTCCCATACAGATCCACTTCGCTATTCCCATAGCCCCCAAAAACCTTTTTATCATTATCAAGCAGGACATCCCCCTGGGAAGAGATGTGTTTGCCATAGGCACCATAAGAGTGTTCTTTTGACCTGAGGTTGTTAATGCTCAATTCTCCATAGGGTGTCCAGTAGTTTCCGAACCCGATCTTCAGCAGGGAGTGGTACAATTTCGGGAGTGTTTCTCCCACCATTTTTGCAGGTCGGATCGGACGCAATTCGTATTCGGGTGAAAAAGATTGGGGTGTAATGGAATAGTTGTATTCGGGAATGAGCTGGAGTGTATCGTCAAGAACCGGAAGGTGGGTAACCTTAAAGGCATCAGACAGGGATGGTTCGTATGGTTTTACAACCTTTACCTCCTTCCGGATGGGATCCTGTGAGTAGAGTGCAGTGGATACCAGGAGAAAATATCCAATCACCAGACCGATGGATTGTATCTGTTTCAATCGATTCATAATCTATTGTTTTCCGTCATGGAAAATGGTATCTGACATTTCAACAGCACCATTCAGTTTAATCGTATCCTGCACTGGTGGCGCATTCAGGAACTGTTCCAGTTCCACAATTTCATTGTATTTCCTGGATGCTTCCTCTATGATCCCGTCGTTTGGTTCTTCGTAATAGTCAATGATCGCCTGCAGCATGTGTTTTGCCTCGAAATAATCCTCTCTTCTAACCTTTATATCGGCATCCAGGATGAATATTTTGGCCATCCAGTAAGGATGGGGTGTATTGAGTTCGAGGAATTGATTGATTTCCTGTTCAGCCTTCTCAAATTGCTCTTTCAGGAAATAGATTTCAGCCACCCTGTATTTTGACTCGGCACCTTCGATGCTTTTGACTTCCGATGCAACTCTTCGGAAGTTGGATTGTGCCAGGTCCATCTGTCCGAGGGCATAATGAGATTTGGCAATATTAAAATAGGCTTCTCTTGCCATTTCTTCAGGGACTTTATCGGATGTCAGCAATTCTTTGGCAGCATCAATGGTATTGTTATAATTCTCCATGATATAAAAGCTACGCATCAGACCAGACCGGGCAATGAGCAGGTTATTTGGCAATTCAGCAACTCCCTCCAGGTAAGCATATTGTTCAATAGCTTCCTGCAATTCTCCTGCTTTGAAATTGATATCGGCAGCGGCTACGAGTGCCGGCTCGGTAAACAGGCTCCTTGGCCTTTCGATCACGTAGGTATAGGAGGCAAGTGCCTCTTCCACATTACCCAGTTTCATATCACACTCGGCTTTATAAAAATGGGCATTCAGAAGAAAGCTACCCTGGTCGAATCGTTCAATGTAAGAATTCAGGGTTTGGACTGCCCGTTCACAATTTCCTGCCATGTATAAATTTTCGCCAGCGATATAGGTGAGGGAGTCCTGTTCATCAAGCGTCACCGTCATTTCACCGCCAAGGTTCCTGACATAATCGAAATATTGATCCACGTCATTCATATCCACATATACGTTCTTTAGTCCTGCAAGGGCATTCTGAGCCTCTTCGGTCCCACGATAATTTTCAATTGCCCGGGTAAACCAACGAATCGCATCCTCATTCCGGTTCATGCTGTAGTGTACAAGGCCCAGTTGCACCATGGCTTTGGGGAGGTAACTGCTGTTTTCCAGTTCATCAATAATTTTCGTATAATCCTCAATGGCCCGGTTGTAGTTTTCAATTGAAACACAGGACTTCCCTCGTTCGAACAATGCGTCATCCACATAGGCAGAGGAGGGGATGTTCTCCAGCAGGCTGGTCAGGATCCTGATTTTTCCCTGGTGGTTGTTGGTTACGCCCAGGATTATTCCTTTCTGGAACATGGCATAATCGGATCCGGAAAGTCCCAGGTCGATTGCCTTCTGATAAAAGGAGAGGGCGGTCTGATAGTCGGATTTAATGAAGTAGCAATCGGCGATCCGGTTCAGGGCATCACCCATCATTTTCGATCTCGTATCTCCTGCCTGGTTAACATATTTTCTAAACCAGGGTAGTGCTTCGGAATACTCCTTTTCAGAAAAATAGATATAGCCCAGGTTATAGTGGGCAACCTGATACTCAATCGTTTCGAATGCACCCGGCAATGCAATAAATTCCTGGTAATCGTCAAATGCCATTTCAAAATCGTTCAACCGGTAGTAGGCTTCTCCCCTCCAGTAATGGGCACGGGCTTTAATCGTCATATCAAATACTTCGTCTTCGAGGCTCAGGTCGAAATGATCAATTGCCTCATCAAATTTCAGGTCACTGAACAATTCCAGTCCACGGTAAAACGCAACCCGCTGGTAAGCCGATTTGATCCGGTCATTCTTTTCCTGGATCTTATTGAGTGATTCCAGGGCTTCTTTATAATTCTTTGTATTCAAATAAGCCTGCATGAGAAATTCATATGCCTCATCGATCCGGTCGGAATGAGCATACTCCTCAATGTACTGGTTCAGGGCTCTGATGGCTTCATTGAAAGGAGAGTAAGAGAGTTCATAGGTTATCTTGGCAAAGTTAAAGAGGGCATCTTCCTTGATGGATTCATCGAAATCCATCTTTGAGGCTGATGAAAAAGCCATTCGTGCCCTATCCTTTCTTTCCGTTTTCAAATAACAATCGGCTAACAGGTAATATGCATTCTGGCTTAACAGGTCACTGCTGCCCGTCACTCTTTCGAACAGTGCAGCGGCATTTTCGAATTCACCCTCCCGGTAATAGGCAAACCCGAGCTGATAACGATCTTCCCGGGTTACTGTTCTTGATTCGGAGAGGTATTTTTCAAGGTGGGGAATTGCCTCCCGGTACCGCTCCTTTTTGTGATAGGCATCCCCGATGAACTTTTCGATCTCAATTGCTCTGCCGGGTGTAGCCGTTTCCAGCAGTGGAGGAGCATATTCCAGGATCTCATCGTAATTTTTCTGCAAATAAAGGATCTGAACAATATAAAAGGGAACAACAGGAGAGAAGTTTTCATCATTGGTCAGCCGCCTGAATTCCCCCAAAGCGGTCTCATAATTTTTCTCCGAATAGGCAATGTGCGCATAATAGTAAATAGCAGGAGAAGTAAAGGCGGAACTGATATCTTTGATCTCAAAAAAAGCCAGGCTTGCCTTTTCCATATCCCCGGTCATGAAGTAGCTGTAACCCGACTTGAAATAATATTCAGCAAGCTGTTCCTCAGACAAAACCATCCGGTCAATCCCTTCAAAATAACGAACAGCCCCCCTGTAATTCTTTTTCTGGTATTCAAACCGGGCCAGTTCAAAGAGGGCAAGCTTGGTTTTCGGACTCTCTGGATGATTTCGGATGAACTCAAGGATAAGGTATTCAGCATCTTCATTAAAGAGTTCAACCGCACATAGTGCAGCATAAAATTCGGCATCCGTTTTCCATTCCGAATCCCGGTCCTGATACCCCTCCAGAGCCTTCAAAAAATGATTCTGTGCCGCACTGTATTTTTGCTTCTGAAACAGATCAATCGCTGTTTTGTATTCAGAATCAATCGTTTCTAAATCGTGTGGTTTTTGTGCGAAAAGCGGCGACAGCAAGCAAAACTGGATCAAAACGATACCGATAATAGCTACCCGTCGAACATTCATATTTCAAGGGTTTGTAATTGCACAAAGTTAACTATAAAAACGGTATCTTTTTTCTTTTAGTATCTGATCAAATAAACATCAGTTGCAAGTTGAAAACTTCCTAAAACCTATGCCATCTGCCATAGGTTTCACAAGTTTACTAAAATTAGAAAATGATCTCAGTATCAATAATTGGATAGTTATTCACACAATTTGAAAGTAATAAACAAAACGCCACAAAATAAAATCGGCTAAAACAGATTTACTAACACATTCCTGTTAATTACTATTTACACATTTTGAGGTATCCGGGATGAAAAATTGTATTTTTGAAAGTTAGGGCACAGCAAACGAATGTTAAGCTAAGAATGACACTGGACACCATTATATCGTTTCAGGATTGTTCGATCATGCAAAAGGACAACCTGATCTTATCGGACGTTACGTTCACCATCTCCCGTGGAGAATTTTTATATCTTATTGGCAGGGTTGGCAGTGGTAAAAGCAGTGTGATAAAAACCATAAACGCCCAGATCCCTCTCAGAAGCGGGGAGGCAACTGTTTCCGGTTATAATCTCAGTAACATAAAAAAAAGCCAGGTCCCCCACCTCAGGAGGAAGCTGGGTATTGTATTCCAGGATTTTCAGCTGTTGACTGACCGCTCTGTCCAGGCTAACCTGGAATTTGTCCTGCAATCTACCGGGTGGAAAATAAAAAAAGCCATTGACCAGCGGATTGGAGAAGTGCTGGAAAAAGTCGGTCTCGGCTATAAAGGATACAAGATGCCTCACCAGTTGTCAGGTGGTGAACAGCAGCGGGTTGTAATTGCCAGGGCATTGCTGAATGACCCGGAGATCATTCTCGCGGATGAACCCACCGGTAATCTCGATCCGGAAACATCGGAAGGCATTATCGGAACACTTCAATCGATCAGCCAGAGCGGCCGGGCAGTTGTCATGGCTACCCATAACTATACCCTCCTGAAAAAATTTCCTTCACGAACCCTGAAATGCAGTGAAGGGAAGATCACTGAAGTGGACCACTGGGAAGAAATTGACTTTGATGCGCTGAAGGATTAAGGATTTGGTTCCTGGTTTCACGACTTCGCTAAAGCTTCGTCGTGCGAAGCTGGTTCCTGGTTTCGGGGCTTTGGACAATTGCAACTCGATTGTAACTCAGGGTAACTCGGTGGTAACTCATAGTAACTCGATAGTCATTATCAACTTATCACGAAGTGATGCCTATGGCATAACTTTTCTAACTCAGCACCGACTGTGTCCGCCGAAGCCTTGGCGAAGACGGATCGTCTCCCCCTCTTTTAACCAGCACCCAGGAACGAGGACCGAGTATCTTCTCTCACCCCTCATCACTCGTATCCCGTAACCCGTATCTCGAACCTGCTCATCCCGAATTTCTCAAATCCGCCGATTGGCGGATAAGTTAGAAATTCGAGGATCCTCGAAATAGTAACTAAATCAACGATTTTGACTATTTCGGGACTGCTCACTGCTCACTGTTCACATTCATCACTCCCTTATCCCTACCAGGTCAAACATGAAGGCGTACTCCATGGCTGTTTCGCGATACCTTCTGAATCGGCCGGAGACTCCGCCATGACCGGCTTCCATGTTAATATGGAAAAGCAGCAGATTATCGTCGGTCTTCATCTCTCTGAGCTTGGCAACCCACTTAGCCGGTTCCCAGTATTGCACCTGGGAATCCCAGAAACCGGTTGTAACCAGCAGGTTGGAATAATCCATGGCTTTCACCTGGTCATAGGGTGAATAGGACAGCATGTAGCCATAATACTCTTTTTTCCGCGGGTCACCCCATTCATCCCACTCAAATGAAGTCAAAGGGATAGTCTCATCAAGCATGGTTGTAACAACATCCACAAAGGGAACGGTTGCAACCACTCCTTTGTAGAGTTCAGGTTGCATATTGATGATTGCTCCCATCAACAGGCCACCGGCACTGCCCCCCATGGCAAACAGCTTATCGGGGTTTGTATATTTTTCAGCGATCAGGAATTCGGCACAATCGTTGAAATCAGAGAAGGTGTTTATCTTGTTTAGCAGTTTCCCTTCCTCATACCAGTACCTGCCCATTTCACTTCCTCCACGGATGTGTGCAATGGCATAGACGAAACCCCTGTCCAGCAGGCTTAACCGGGTGGAGCTGAAATAGGGATCACGGGATGAACCGTAGGAACCATATGCGCCAAGCAGGAGCGGGTTATCGCCATCCAGCTCGATCCCCTTCCTGTAAACCAGGGAAATCGGGATCTGCGTGCCATCATCTGCAGTGGCAAACAGCCGTTTCGATGCATAATTGTTTTTATCGAATCCGCCCAGGACTTCTTCCTCCTTCAATAACTCCCTTTCCCCGGTCTCCATGTTATAATCAAAAGTGGAGTTGGGAGTGGTCAGTGAGGAATAGGCAAAACGCAGGATGTTAGTGTCAAACTCAGGATTGGCTGAGAGCCTGGCAACATAGGCTTCTTCTTCAAAGTCGATATAATATTCCGATTCATCATCCCACCGGATAACCCGGATATTTCTCAACCCATTGATCCGTTCTCCCAGGACCAGGTATTCCCTGAAGATCTCAAAACCTTCGAAGAACACATCGGCACGGTGAGGGATCACATCAACCCAGTTTTCTTTTGTAGTACGGGTAACGGGAGTTTTCATCAGTTTGAAATTCTCTGCACCATCCAGGTTTGTCCTGAAATAGAAATTATCGCCGAAGTGATCTACACTGTATTCATGGTTTATTTCCCTGGGCTGAATAACTTTAAACTCACCATTCGGGTCGTTTGCATCAAGATACCTGTACTCGGTTGACAGGGTTTGAGAGGAACCGATCATCAGGTATTTTTTACTCTTTGTTTTGAAGACATAACAGGAAAAGGTTTCATCCTCTTCAAAAAAGACCTCGTTATCATCCCGGTAATCTGTACCCAGAACGTGTTGCATGATTCGTTCCGAACGGAGAGTCTCTATGTTTTTCCCGGAGAAAAAAACGGTTTTGTTGTCATTTGCCCAGGCAACTCTACCGGCAGTATTTGGAATCTGATCCTCCAGCATTTCTCCGGTATCCAGTCTCTTGAACATCACGGTATATCTTCTGCGGCTAACTGTATCCACTCCATATGCAAGGATCGTATTGTCCGGGCTTACACTCAGTCCGGATGCAGAGAAATAATCGTATCCTTCAGCAAGTTCATTCACATCCAGCATAATCTCTTCAGGAGCTTCCAGTGTCTCCTTTTTCCGGCAATAGAACGGATACTCTTTTCCTTCTTCATACCGGGTATAGTAGAAGTATCCATTTTCCTTATAGGGGACTGATTCATCATCCTTCTTGATCCTGCCGACGATTTCCTGGAAAAGCTTTTCCTGAAAATCCTCCGTATGTTTCATCATGGCTGTTTTGTATGCATTTTCAGCATTCAGGTAATCGAGTACTTTCAGTGTTTGCTCATCCGGAACTTCAGCGTTCTTCTGTGCATCAGCAAGGCGCATCCAGTAATAGTTATCGATTCGGGTATCACCGTGTGTGGTGAGTTCCTTTTGTATTTTTTCTGCCACCGGCGGTTTAAGATCAGCCGTTTTATCCTGTTGAGTACAGGAAGGAAACAGCAATGCAAAGGCTGCAACGAATGAAAAGATTCGTTGATTGATTCTGTAATCGATGTTCATGGCTTAGGTTATAAAGTGAATAATGATTTCAAACAAGTATGTTTACTCGTACTGTGAGCTTCTATTGCACAAGCCTTTGCTCAGTCATTGCACGAGGGTTATTGGAATGTTACAATCCCCGGTTTGATTTTTTACTCTTTCACCAATCCTACCGCAACTGTTCCGATTCCGGCATGCAGAACCAGGGCAGAACAGACAGCCACTATGAATCGGGGTGATCTCCCCGTAATTTCTCTGAGGGTATTGGCCAGTTTTTCAGCTCCTTCCGGATTAAGGGCATGGACGATCATATAGTTCCACAATTTTCCTTCAGAGATATCCCTCCTGATGTTCTTGAGAACTTTCCTGATATTTCCTTCCTGGCTGAATGCTTTATCAAGCATGATTGCCTTTCCGTCATCCCCAACGGATATGATCGGCTTCATGTTCAGTGCTTTAGCAATAAATCCTGTCAGAGGACTCACACGGCCACTCCGGACTATATTATGCAGGGATTTCACACTGACATAGAGTTTTTCTTTTGCTATCCAGTCATTGACCTCTCGGAGTATCTCATCGTGTTTCATACCCTGCTCTATGGCTTCTGCTGTCCGGAGGACCAAAAGACCAAGCGACCCGCTGATGGTTTTGGAATCGATAACTGAAATTTTCCTGTTCAACTCTGACTCAACACGTTTTGCCGCTTTGGAACTGCTGGACCATGTCCCGCTGAATTTCTCGCTTATGTGTATTGCGATCACCGAATCGTAGTGGGTGGCAAGATGGGAGTAAAGGTTGACAAAGCTTTTTTCGTTTGGCTGGGAGGTGGTGGGTATTTCGGATACCTCCTCCGACAGGGTATAGAAGGTTTCAGGATCGAGAGTAAGCTTATCAAGGTATACACTTTCACCCACCTGGATATTTATGGGAACCTGATGGATCTGATACTTTTCAAGGAGTTCTTCAGGCAGGTCACAGGTAGTATCAGTGACCAGTGCGATGTTGTATTTCCGTTCATGTGCTACCTGGTACTGTAAGAACATATCATCAGCTTTCTGATAGGTCAATTTACCCAAATGCCGAAGTTTCTCAAACAGATTAGCGGGGGTATCGGTATGGACATGAAGCCTGACCTGTTTATCTGAGCCGGCAACGACAATTGAATCGCCAAAATCTGAAGCAGTTTTTTTGAGCAATGCTTTGTCCAGTTTCTCTCCTTTGATCAGGGCCTCGGTGCAATACCGGAAAGTGAGTGAATCCGGGGATATCTCTTCCATATGAGGCTCATCAGCAATTACATACTGGCTTAATTCCAGCACCTCTTTAACATTGTTCTTGTTCAGGTATTCCATGATCCCTTCGAGGAAGAGAACAAATCCCTTGGCTCCGGCATCGACCACATTGGCTTTGGCGAGCACCTTTAATTTTTCAGTTGTTTCACTCAGGGATTTTGCTGCCGCCTTGTATGATTCATACAGGAGTTCCTTGAAACACTCCATTTCATCCTTTTTGTGGTGAATGTGTTCAATCCATTCACGGATAACGGTAAGCATGGTTCCTTCAACAGGGTTTGCAATTGCTTCATATATGTAACTGATCGATCTTTTGAGTGATTCACTGAAGTTTTGTAACGTGATCTCCTGGTAGTTCCCGGTTTCTGCACTGAGGCCATACAGGAACTGGGCAAAAATGATCCC
>CAZTES010000091.1:0-12215 GCA_964612275.1 uncultured Rikenellaceae bacterium | reverse complement strand
CAGATTGTATTCAATTGATTTTATGTGCATTAAAAACAACTGCGAAACTTTAGTAACTTATAACAATTAACTTTTTCTACTTTTATGCTAATTTTATGGGGATACTGATATTTAAACAAAACTCAAAAATTATATGAGGAAAATAAGAATGGGCATGATTGGAGGAGGCATGGACTCCTTCATTGGGGCTGTACATCGGATGGCTGCCGTCATGGACGGACACATTGAAATGGTGTGTGGTGCGTTGAGCAGCACCCCCGAACGATCACAGAAAAGCGGCACACTGCTGGGCCTGGATCCTTCACGCATCTATAGCGATTATGAAGAGATGATCCGCAAGGAGAAGGCACTACCGGACGGTGAACGGATGGATTTCGTATGCATTGTCACGCCAAACAATCTGCATTTCGGTCCGGCAAAACTCGCCCTCGAAAACGGCTTTCACGTGATGAGCGATAAACCCATGACCTATAACTTGAAAGAGGCGGTTGAACTGGTCCACCTTGTAGAGAAAACAGGGCTGGTTTTTGGATTAACCCATAATTATACGGGCTACCCGATGGTGAAACAGGCAAGGGCTATGGTAAGAAACGGTGAACTTGGAAAGATCAGGAAAATCGCTGTTGAGTATTTTCAGGGCTGGTTAGCCACGAAGCTGGAAGATACTGATCACAAACAGGCTGGTTGGCGGACGGATCCAAAACAATCGGGTGCAGCGAACTGTATGGGGGATATCGGAACACATGCTGAAAACCTGGCTGAATACATCACCGGTCTGAAGATCGAATCGCTGTGCGCCGATCTGACCTCTTTCGTGAGTGGCAGGACCCTGGAAGACGACGGGAATGTTTTACTCCGGTTTGAAGGTGGTGCAAAAGGGACACTGCTTGCCACACAGGTTGCCGTTGGAGAAGAAAATGGACTTAAAATCCGCATATACGGGGAAAAGGGTGGGTTGGAATGGGCACAGCAGGAACCCAACTCATTGCGGATAAACTGGCTTGACAAACCGTATGAAGTAATGCGAACGGGAACAAATTTCAACCGGTTTGCCCCCACTGCCGTATCTGCCTCACGGCTGCCCTCCGGCCATCCCGAAGGATTTATCGAAGCTTTTGCCAACCTGTACAAAAATTTTGCCCTTACCCTGAAGGCAAAAATGGAAGGCAGAGAGCCTGACCAGGAACACCTCGATTTCCCGACCGTTTATGATGGTGCACGGGGTATGGCATTCATCGAAACGGTAGTTGATTCCTCAAAGAGCCCGGAAAAGTGGGTGAAGTTCAAAAGGTACATATAGGGATATTAAATAAGTTATGCCATAGGCCCGCCTGCCGCAGGCAGGAACGGGCAGGCCTGACTGCCGCAGGCAGGCATCCCTTCGGGATAAGTTAATTGTTCGATCTGGTTAAGAGAAACGGGATTAGTTCATTTTTGGCAGCAACAGGGAATTAAACAACAGCTTGTAAGAGCCCTGAGTGGAGGCCCTGAACTGGGGATTGAAGCCAAACAATACCAGTTGACCTTTTCCTTTTTTAAGCCAGATCATGGCTGATTTGTTACCCAGAAGTTCTTCGTTCTCGCTGTATCCGCTAAGCAGAATATTCTTCTCCGGGAATTTAGCGATGACCCTCCTGTCCATATCAAACCGGGGAACAGAGGTAGAGAATACGGTATTGCGTCCGAAATAAATTCCTGCTTTTTCGGGCATTCCATAGGTCAGCGGATGGTCAGGAGTAATATCCACTTCCAGCAGTGAACCGGCGACATAGAGGCCAGACCGCTGCAAGCCATCGGAAAGATCACGAAAGGGTAGCTGGAATTCCTCTTTCTGATCCCCTCCGGGAATTTCAAGGGTTCCTCCGAACAGGGCCGTGGAACTACCCCAGGAAACAATAATTCCACCATTAGCCAGGAATGTCATCAGGTTATCCATCCCCTTTTTCCCCATTCCCTTAACATAATCAGGATGATAATTCCCCATATAATAACCGCCCCCAGCCTGTCTTTTTCCGGTCATGAGAATGGATTTATTTGTGCTTGGGAAGATGACAACATCAAATGATTTCACAAAATCGGTTTTTTCGAACTGATCCGGATGGAGAACAGTAAACGGTATCTGGTATGTATCGAATATATAGCGGGTCCATCCTGCATCCATATCATGAAAATAGGTTTCGACCAGGGCAATCCGTGGAACCGAAAATGGAATGGTTTTTAATTTCCACTCCTGTTTAATAAAAGAAGGAGAAAACTTCAACTCTTTCGACAGGGCATTCACCTGTTCACGACCTTTCCCTTCTCCGTACATAATGAAGCTTCCCTTTGGATATTCGGTTCCTCCAAGTGATATGGCCTGATCTGTTCGTTCAACCTTCATTCCCCGTTTAGCAGCCAGAAATGCTGCTTTGTAACTACCATTATTCCTTGCAGAAAAAACAGCAGCCCAGAAGTTTCCCGGGTCACCCTGTTCAAGCGCGTATTCCCCTTCAATTTTTTCAAACAGCCCCTCAAACTCTTCACTTCTCACTTTCATTTCGTAGGAAGTAATCCCCCGGTGCAAAGGCAGCGACCAGCTGGCAATATCATAGGGTCTGACAACCTCGCCACCCGGAGTATAATGCCTTACGGGAAATTCCTGTGGTTCAAGTACTTCTTTAATGAACGGGCGAAACGATTGAGCCAGTGGGATGACCACATCACCCGGTTCAAAATTTTTCCCGCAGAGGGTGAAGGATTCCTTCAACCGGTAGACTTCCACCCCATGTTCTTTCATCAGGTTGACCAGGTTCACCAACTCGAAAAGATCATGCTGTTTTCCGGGAATGACATAATAATACGGTGGTACTGATTTCCCTTTGAAAACCTCTTTACGGCAGAGATCGTTTCGAAATGTCAGGATTTCCTCCCGGTGCAAAGATGCAGTTTTCAGGATCGACAGGGTGGATGTTATCTCATACTGGACAATATCGCCCAGCCTCCACCAGCCGCCCTCCCAGGGCAACGGCATGTTAATGCTCTTTTTGTATTCCGACAAACCTTTTCCACCCACACTCAATTCATTGGGTTCAACATAGATGGGTGTAGCATCTTTAGCACTCGCACACTCCGTAAGCATGCCAATCACATTCTTCCAGAGGCAGGTTTCGGTTGATCCGGGCCAGTACATGTCGAAAATGGTGTGTTGTCCCACACCGGCAAGGCCCTCATTGGTCATGTCCCTGATCATATTGGCACCAAATACTGCTGTCCAGTTATAAATCTCTGCATCAATATTTTCCGCGATGGGATCGTGCACAGGGGGAACAAAATAACGGATCCCGGTTGATCCCATCTGGTGCTTTTCTACCATCACCTGTGGAAACCAATCCAGGTTATATATCCTGGCAATTGCCCGGTTATCATCCTGGGTAAGGATGACAAAATCACGGTTATTGTCGTGGCCAACGTATTTATGATATACCCTGGGTAGTGATGCGCCTTCGTATTTTGTGCCCTTGTACTTCTTATAATTATTCACAATGAAATCCATTCCATCGGGATTATGATTGGGGACCATCATGTAAACAGCCTGATCCATCCATTGAAGGATTTTCGGATCTTCAGAGGTCACCAGTTCATACGCGATCAATGGAGCTGCCTGGGCAGGTCCGACTTCTCCAGAGTGCATGGACAGGGTTCCCAATACAAACACTTTACCCTTTTCGACCATCTCTTTTCTCTCATCATCCGGAATGGAAGGATTAAGTGCCAATTCACGGTTTATCGCCCTGAGTTCATCCAGTTTTTCAATATTCACGGCGGACGATATAAACGCAATATACATCGTCTTTCCCAGGGGTGATTTCCCGATCTCAACCAGCTTGAGTTTCGGACTGGCTTCGTCGAGCAGTTTCATATAACCGATCAATGCATTGTAATCAAACAACATCCGGTCATCACCCGGAGTAAATCCAAAATGATCTTTGGGATGAATGATGGGTTTATCTGACTGTCCTGTTACCGGAGAATATTGTAACAGAATAACCATTAACAGGGTAATGGCAATTTGAAATACTTTAACTGTTTTCATGAGTAATTTTAATTTATATTCAGGAGATTACTATCGGCAGGTATTCCGCTTAAAGCAGACGGACGAACAGGTTTTTCCATCTGACTTTTATTCCTCCACCATCGTGGATCTGCAGTGCAATTGCGCCGGTTGCCTCCCCGATCTTCCGGTCGGTGAGCTCCACCATTTTTTCTCCGTTCAACCAGGTGGTAACGGTATCATCCACAACCCGGATCTTTAACTGGTTCCATTCACCCATTTTCAGGATCTGTTCCTTTTCTTCCGGTATCCGGGCTAACCATCCGCGGCCATACGACTCATATATTCCGCCGGTATCCGATCCTGGTGGTGCAACCTCCACCTGCCATCCACTAATTCTTACACCGGTAATGGATGATCGAAAAAAGACACCACTGTTCCCGTTCGATTCCTGCTTGAACTCCAGTGTAAGCTCAAAGTTTCTGTATTCTTTTTCTGTTGCAAGATACCCATATTGCTTATCCGGTCCGCTTTCACAAACCAGTTCACCCTGGTTAACATACCATTTTTCAGTGCCGTGAATAACCCATCCGGTCAGGTCTTTCCCGTTAAAAAGAGGGATCTCTTCCGGTTGCTGGTCTGACCTTCCGTAATCGAATTGTGCGGGTATAATAGACTGAACCATCCACCCGGCAAAAAGGAGGATGAACAGATTCATATGTTTCATAACCATGATTAACTTAATTTAATGGTCGTATTTTTATATTTCGAAACCAAATCATACTGCCGTGATCCTGGAGTCCGATGTGTCCCTTTCTGGCTCTCCCGTAATCCGGATAATCTTTCCATTTTCCTTCAGCAACCCGTTTATTCCACTCATCATTCCAGAGTGTATACTCCACCACTTTAACGCCATTCAACCAGTGTTCAACATGATCGTTCTCAATGATGATACGGGAGTTATTCCATTCACCCGCTGGTTTAATCTTGGTTTTTTGCGGAGCGTGCATCCCATAATTTGCACCGGTTGTTTGCCACTTTTCCAATGGTTCGGGAAAACCAAGATCATCAATGATCTGGTATTCCGGTCCTGTTGCATACACAGCCGGATAATCTCCCTCAACCACATGGTATAGAATTCCACTGTTCCCTTCCGGGGAAATTTTCCATTCAAGCGCAAGTTCAAAACTGCCAAATTCCTCTTCGGTTATGACATCTCCGCCAATATCGCCTCCTTTTCCAAGGGCAACCAGGTTACCATCCTCCACGGTCCACCCCTCCCCGATCTCGCCCATGTTATAGTCTCTCCACCCGGCTGTTGAATATCCGTTGAAGAGAAGCTTCCAACCCGCTTCGATCTCTTCATCAGTTAACCGATTAAGCATTTCTGTTTGAGCCATTATCGTATCAGTGCTTTGTATTCCTTCCTCATTTTCTTTATCAGCTCTTCTGCTTATACATTCAACCAACAGGATTATCCCAACCATTAACAGAAGAAAAAAAATTAATAACCGTCTGCTTTTCATAAAAGAGAAATTTTAATATCCACAACACTACTTTGGAAAATTCGATAATTGGCAAGTCAACCTGATGGCTGCAGAGTTACTCCAATGTATCAGCGATCTGCAAAAAAATTACTATGCATTCCAGCTTATAACTGCCCTCTAAATTAATCAATTTTTCCAATTTTATTCCGGATCTTCATACAAAACCATCGAATTTTACAACCCGGTAACTGAAGGGTAGTTAATCTGGTATTTTTTGTTTACATTTATTATATTAAGAGCAACTGGATAATGTAAAAATGAGTTCATTGAGCTCCATACTTTCTATATCGTGGAAAACTTTTTTCGCGCTTGCCAGTTTCCTTATTATCGTGATAGCCTCCAGGCAGATTGCCGGACTGTTTCAGAAGGTAAGGTTGCCACTGGTCACCGGGATGTTATTTATGGGGATTATCTGCGGGCCCTTTGTTCTTAACCTGATCTCATTTGATACAACAGCAGATCTCACTTTCATAAACGATATAGCATTGGCTTTTATCGCTTTTGCTGCAGGTTCGGAACTTTACATCAAAGAGCTGCGCAGTCGTTTTCAAAGCATCCGGTGGATGACGATCGGGCAAATGGTATTTACCTTCATTTTCTCCAACCTTCTTGTATATGCTATTTCCGGTCTGGTGCCCTTCATGTCTGGTATGAAATCAGTTGAAAAAATCGGAATAGCCCTATTGATATCCACGATATTTGTTGCCCGATCACCCGCCACCCTGATTGCTGTGATCAACGAATTGCGTGCAAAGGGGCCATTTACACAAACAACACTCGGAGTAACAGTTTTGATTGATGTACTGGTAATCATTTTATTTGCTGTAACCTTTTCAATATCGAACACCTTGATTGTAAGCACAGGGTTTACTTTTCGATACATCATTATGATTGTTCTGGAGCTGTTGGTGTCTTTTGGAATTGGTATAATCCTTGGTAAATTCCTTGAATTTCTGTTAATGCGCAGGTTAGTCACTGCAGTGAAATCTGGGCTGATACTACTCACCGGTTATGGAATTTATCTTCTTTCGCACGGGGTTAGCTCGCTCAGCAAGCTTCATTTCTCCATTGATTTTTACATTGAACCGCTTCTTATTTGTATAATAGCCAGTTTCATGGTCACCAACTTCACCCGGTACCGGAGGGAATTTCTGAAGATCATTCATGACGCTTTACCCTATGTTTATGTCGTTTTTTTCACGTTAATCGGGGCTTCGGTTCATCTTGATTTGTTACTTGGTGTTTGGTTCATTGCGCTGGCATTTTTCATGATCCGGCTTTTCACGCTTATGATTGGCAGCTGGGCAGGTGGAATCATGGGAAGGGATGCATTCCGATACATTAAGATCAGCTGGATGCCCTATATTACCCAGGCAGGTGTGAGTCTCGGGCTGGTAACGGTTGTTGCCACACAGTATACGGATTGGGGAGCAGAATTTGTTGTCCTGATGATCTCTGTGATTGTCTTAAACCAGGTTATAGGTCCGCCCATGTTGAAATGGGCGATCGGTCTTGCGGGTGAGGATCATTCCAGGGCAAGAGGGAAAAAGGGCATACAGCGTAGGGTGGTGATTTTTGGGTTTGAAGATCAGTCGCTTGCACTGGCCAGGCAACTTGCTGATCATGATTGGATTGTGACCATTGCCACATTGGCTAAGGGGATTCCTGATCCAGCTATTCCCAATGTATCGATTCAGCAGATACCAGAGATATCCCTCGAATTGCTTAAGAAGGTCGGGGTTGAAAAGACAGATACCATTGTGGCGATGAAAACCGACGAGGAAAACCTGACCATATGCGAGCTGGTGTATGAAAATTTTGGCACGCAGGATATAGTCGTAAGAATGAATCACCGGTTTAACATGAAACGGTTTCATGAACTGGGGGCTTTGATTGTCGAGCCATCGACTGCCATGGTCAGTTTGCTGGATCATTTTGTCCGTTCACCGATAGCAACAACGCTATTACTCGGTATGGAGGAGGATCAGGATACCGTTGATATCGTGGTAAAAAACCGGGATCTTCACGGGATGGCACTGCGAAATATTCACCTTCCTTCGGATATCCTTATTCTCTCAACTAAGCGGCGCGGACACCCGATCATCTCTACCGGTTATACCCGACTGAGAGTGGGAGACACATTAACTATCGTTGGATCCGTTGAGAGCATCGAGCAGGTAAAATTACGCTTTGAATAAAAACATAAAATAATCTCCCATGGTTCAGGCAAAGTATTTTGAGAAACATCCCTCAGGTGAAGTAACCTGCACACTTTGCCCACACCGGTGTAAATTGAAACAGGAAAAAACAGGTATTTGCGGTGTGCGAAAAAACAGGAATGGAATGCTATATGCTGAGAATTATGGGAAAGTATCCGCCATCCACTTTGATCCGATCGAGAAGAAACCGCTCTATCATTTCTTCCCGGGCAGTCAGATCCTTTCCATTGGAACGATCGGGTGTAACCTCTCCTGCCGTTTTTGCCAGAACTTTGAGATTTCCCAGGCAGATATTGAATCATATAGTTCCCTTTCCTCCTATGAACCCAACGACGTTTTAAAAATTGCCCGCAGCCGGAAAGAAAATATCGGCATTTCGTTCACTTATAATGAGCCAACCATCTGGTATGAATATGTTACGGATATGGCAGAAAAAGCCAAGCAAAACGATCTGCTGACAACCATGGTTACCAATGGTTTTATTAATCCCGATCCCCTGGCCTCTCTCCTGCCTTTTATGGACGCTTTTAATATTGACCTGAAAGCGTTTACAGACGATTTTTACCGGAAGTACACCTCATCCCGACTCTCTCCGGTAATGGATACTATTCTGCAAATTCATAAGGCAGGCAAACACCTGGAGATTACCAACCTGATTATTCCCGGCCTGAATGACAATCCCGAAACCTTCCTGAAAATGGTGCAGTGGATCTCAACCGAAGTTAGCGAGGAAACCGTTTTACATCTTTCACGTTATTTCCCGGCACATAAAATGACCATTCATAGTACTCCTTTATCAACCCTTGAGCGGTTATACAACATTGCCCGGGATCATTTATGCCATGTGTTCCTGGGAAACGTTGGCGGGGTGAATTACGGGAAAAATACCTTTTGCCCATCCTGTGGCGCTGAGGTGATTATCCGGGAAGGATATTATACACGGGTTACCGGACTGGAACCGGGTGGTACATGCTCTCAGTGCGGCAACAAAGTAATTCAAAATTATGGATAGCAAAAGATATTTTAAGGATCGGATTGCAGATAAACCGGATTGAATATTGTAATTTTATACTCCTGACAGGAATTTCTTACGAGCTTACGATAAGAATGGTTGCATTATGAAACTCACTGAAGAACAGGTAAACGATATTTCAGAAGACCTTCAGCAGGGATTTAAGGTTTATATCAACAGGGAAACCGGCGAAACCCGGTCGATTTACGATTTTGGATACCTGTCGGGTGTACCTGATCCCTGGGAGGAGGAGTTGAACCGAATCAAAAAAACCTGGCCGGACCACATGGAGATCAGGGGAATGGAACCCTGGGAAGTGTTTGAAATCATGGAAGATTTCGTTCAGGAGATCATCAATAAAGAGGGCAACACCGTGCTTCATGATGCGTTAAAAGATAAACGGTCATTTGCCAAATTCAGGACCCTGGTGGAAGGTTCTGAATACAAAAAAAGCTGGTTTACTTT
Source organism: uncultured Rikenellaceae bacterium (assembly GCA_964612275.1). GTDB lineage: Bacteria > Bacteroidota > Bacteroidia > Bacteroidales > VadinHA17. The sequence continues at coordinate 2,942 of CAZTES010000091.1, read as the reverse complement.
CCGTAAAAATCGGTACCTTAAATACGTTCAAAACAAACTTCGCCTGGAGGGATTAATTGAATAACCTTTACAAAGGATTACTCATTATGGCACATACAGAGGGAGAGGTAAAAACCAGGAAAGCAAGTGTTGCCGGGAAATTTTATCCCGGAACCGAAAGTGCATTATCAGCCCAGATCAGTGAAATTCATACCAAAGAGGTATCAAAGATAAACAGGGAGCTGGCGAAAAAAAAGATCATCGGATGCGTGGTGCCTCATGCCGGATACATTTATTCGGGGTATGAAGCCGTCCATTTTTTCGACCTCATCAGTCAGACCGATGAAAAATATGACACCTTTATCATTGTAAATCCTAACCATACCGGTATGGGGGTATCGCTGGCTCTGGATGCACATGACTACTGGGAAACACCACTCGGACCGGTAGAGCTCGATCGTGAATTGATGGAGCGATTGGATATCCCCGAATCAGCAATGGCTCATCAGCATGAACATTCTGCCGAGGTTATGATACCCTTTCTGCAGTACTTTCTGGATTATCGGTTTACCATTTTACCGATCAGCATTACCCACCAGACATATGAAAATGCCCGATTCCTTGCCGGAAAGATCTTTGAAGCAAACAGATCCCTGCAGAAAAAGATCCTGATCATAGCATCGTCTGATTTCTCCCATTATGTTCATCCAAGAGAGGGTGAAAGAAAGGATAATCTTGTTATCGATGAGATCTTGAAATTGGATTCAGATCAGGTTTACCGGGTTATTCATGATCACCAGATCTCGGTTTGTGGTTATGGTCCGATCATGACGTTAATGGAATACGCACAACTTGTTGCGGAAAAACCGGTAGCTGAAGTGATACGCAGGGGAAATTCCGGTGATGTTATCCCCTCATTGGAGGTGGTTGACTACGTTACGATCCTCTTTTTCCAGGAATCCTGATGATGCTTATTTTACGATAAAATCAGTGTATTGCTGACAGGGGATATCGGATGCGGAGAAATGATCGACCCGGGCCCATGAAGGTCCTTTCTTTAATGCATTCAAAAAGGTTTGTATGTTCGCCTCATCCCCTTCAACTTCAATATAGACCGCTCCATCCGGTTCATTTCTAACAAACCCTGCAAGACTCAACATGCGGGCTGTTTTGAACGCAAAATAACGAAAGCCGACGTTCTGAACCCTCCCCCTGATAAGGACCTGGTTGCATTTAATCACGTTACACCTGTTTTTACCGGTTATTTCTTTGAAAGTTTGCTCAACTTGACGAAGGATTGATCAATGCCCTTGTAAAACTCGGTCAGTATGCCGCGGGCTGCCTGTTTCGAAAAACCGGAATTATCCTTTTTTTGTGACTGGCTGATCCTGGATATCATTTCGTTTCTTAGCAGGATGGTGTCAGAAATGATTTTCTGCAACGCTTTATTCTCCTTATCCGGATGTGTTTCTATAAAGGTAAAACAATCAGAAACTACCTCGAACGTTAACCTGTTTATCTCTTTTTTTAACCAACGAATGCTTGCCATTGGAAAATGATTATGTTTATCAAGTGGACATGATCCTGATTACCCTTTGCTCCTGGTAACTCAATCCAAAGGATTTAAAGGTATAAAAAAAATTATACTTTCTTTCCTGATATATAATTCCGAATGATCTCATGATATCCATCCATGATTTTACGCAGAACCGGATTTTGGCTGTCGAAGGAATATTTTTCGATTTCTGAAAAAGGCAACACCTTTGGAGAGGTTCCGGTTATAAAGACAGCATCCATCGATTGGAGTTCCATGCAGTCAATCTTTTTAAACGTCACCGGAACGTTTTCTTTCAAACAGGTTTCAATGACATACTTTCGGGCAATTCCAGCCAGCACATCCGAGTCCGGTGCTGTGAAAATGTGTCTCTTCCTGATCAGGAAAATGTTGGAGCGACTGCCTTCGGTAATTTTGCCTTCCTTATCAATCAGCAGCGCTTCATAGGCACCTTTTTCAATCAGCTGTTTATATACCGCGAGCCTGAGATTCTGGTTGATCAACTTGGCTGTCGGGTTGGTCCGGCTTGCCTGAAAAAGAATCCCTTTCACGCCCTGTTCGCACTGTTCTTCTGAAGGATACAACGGCTCTACAAAATAGGCAAGAAAATTCCTGTCCATGATATTATTCCGCCTGTGGTAGTTAAAAACCAGTTTTATGTTCCCTTCATCAACGGAATTGAGACGAATCAATTCACTCACGGTCTTGTACAAAAATGCCTCATTATGCCATATGCTCATCCCCGTTATTTCGGAAGTGTGGTATAACCGCAAAACATGATCTTCCCAGAAAAGGGGGATTTCCCCAATGATCCTTACCACTTCATAAATGGATTCTCCACGGAATACCAGATCGATATCAAAAAGGGAGGAATCCTTTATTTCTCCGTTTAGAATGTATTTACTGTGATAGCATTCGCTCATATTGTTTCAATTAATCTCCAGACAAGATTCATCAGACTCCGATGGAGTTTTGTTTTTCTTGCTTCTCTATCTAATGTATCATCTTTTAAATTTAAAACTTTCTGGTGTGATAAATAAATTTCATGCATTATTTTAGCTTTGTCAACAAAGACGAAACAGCCATATGCCAGAAGCCGGATCACTATACACAATCGTTGACATAGAGACTACAGGAGGTAGTTCCCGGAATGACAGGATTACAGAAATAGCGATCATTGTTCATGATGGGGAAAAGGTCATTGATCAGTTTGTGACTCTGATCAACCCGGAACGAAGCATCCCGTATTTCATTACGGGTCTGACAGGCATCAGTAATGAGATGGTAGCTGATGCACCAAAATTTTATGAAGTTGCCCGGAAAATTGTTGAAATGACAGAAGGGAGGATCTTTGTTGCTCACAATGCCGGTTTCGATTATCACTTTATCCGCCAGGAGTTTAAAAGCC
>CAZTES010000090.1:0-12308 GCA_964612275.1 uncultured Rikenellaceae bacterium | reverse complement strand
GTTATAGGTTATACATTATGGGACAAGTCTGCCTGTAAACCTGTTGAAGGCATGGCGGGCAGTCAGGCTTATGGCATAACTTATAACATTTCTCACTGACCGTTCGTATTCGTACTCCAGTTGCCTGATTTCGTACACTTTAAAAGCACTGTTCATTTTCATGCTTATATACAATACTATAACATTCAGTCAATTAATTCATTTGGCATAATTCATGTGTTCTATTTTCCCCAGATTCCCGGGCTATTTATCTGTTTTTACCTAAAGAAAAAATTTCTCATATAACTGGTATTGATTATCACTCAAGCATAAAATTATTGATCCATGTTCAAAAACTATGTAAAGATTGCCATCCGCAACCTGGTCAATAACAAATTATTCTCTTTTATTAATGTATTCGGTCTTTCGGTTGGCATTGCCTGTACTTTTCTTATTATCCTCAACATACAGGATGAACTTTCATACGATCGTTTTTTCAAAGATGGAGACCGGATATACCGGGTTGCTCTGAACCGGATCTACCCTGATAACCAGGTCGATTATGCTGTCATCCCAATATCTATCGGGGAGGCTATTGATATGGATTTTCCTGAGGTGGAGAGTTGCACACGGGTATTTTCCCAGGACAATGAGTTCATTACGCAGGTTGGGGATAGGCAATTCAGGGAGCAGTATGTTATTCTTGCCGATTCAAATTTTTTTGAGTTTTTTAATTTTCCCCTGATCGAGGGAGATCAGTCAACCGTGTTAAATACGCCGAATGGATTTGTGCTTACCGAATCCACGGCAAGGAGGTATTTCGGAGATTCGACTGCTGTGGGAAAGATCATCACGGTACCCAATGGAGAGCTTCTGGTTACCGGTGTATGTGAAGATGTTCCCGGGAATTCCCATTTCCGGTTTGATTTTGTAGGCAACCTGGCTGTAACGGGATTAACAAGGGTTCCCGATTACCTTGCCTTCTCGGTTAAGACCTATCTGAAACTAAAAGAGGGGACGGATTCTGAAGCACTGGAAGCCAAGTTCCCGGATCTTGTTGAACGGTATGCGGCCGGACAGATCGAATCGCGCATGGGCGTCACCTTTAAAGATTACACGGCTGCCGGAAACGGATACAATTATTTCCTTCAACCCCTCAAAGATATTCATCTGTATTCCAATCTCCGGAGTGAAATAAAGCCAAATGGCAACATTATTTATGTCTATATCTTCATCATCGTTGCTATTTTTCTTCTCATCATAGCCTGCATCAACTTCATAAATCTGTCGACTGCCCGTTCAACAGACAGGGCACTTGAGGTTGGTATGCGAAAAGTTATAGGAGCTCAGAAGAAACAGCTGGTCTGGCAGTTTTTAAATGAATCATTAGCCACTGTGGTTTTTAGTCTGGCATTCGCTTTGGTGTTGACGGAACTGATGCTTCCTGCATTCAATAACCTTGCGGGAAAGGATCTTGAGATCCGTTTTTTTGGCAACTGGTTCACCCTGCCAATCCTGCTCACTCTCGGGCTTTTTGTTGGCTTCATTGCAGGAAGCTATCCTTCGTTTGTATTATCCGCCATGCAGCCACTCCAGTTTATGAAGGGCCGGTTCATTTCTACAAAAGCAGGTTCCTTATTGCGCAATGTTCTTGTGGTATTTCAATTCAGTGTATCCATTATTCTGATCGCGGTCACGCTCCTCGTAGGCCGGCAGATGATTTTTTTCATGAACAAAGATCTCGGATTCAGGAAAGGAAACATCCTGGTACTGGAAAGGGTTTTTCCCCTGCAGGAAAACCTGGATGCATTCAAGCAGGAGCTCCTGAAATATCCTGATATTGAATCGGTTGCCACTTCAAACACACCGGTTTCCGGAGGGTACTATTTTGGCAACTTTTTTCAAGCCAGCAACATGAGTTCTGAAGTATTGACAACGGATGCCATGGTGATTGATGAAGATTTTATTGAAACACTCGGGCTCACCCTGGTGGAAGGAAGAAATTTTTCTGAGGAATTTAATGATTCCCTTTCCCTGATCATCAATGAATCGACCACTTCAGAATTCGGACTGGAAAACCCGATCGGCTCCACGTTGTATCTTAACATCGATGAGGGTTCGACGGCGAAGATGACCGTTGTGGGTGTGGTAAAGGACTTTCATAATAATTCGCTGCACCAGAACATAAAAGCATTTGTACTTTTCAGCAACACCGGCCCCTATAATGGGAACGGTATTCTGAACATCAAAGTGAAGCCGGAAAGCAGGGATAAAACGATTGCTTATATTGAGCAGAAGTGGCAGGAGTTCCTGCCGGAACAACCCGTTTCCTATACTTTCCTGGATGACAATCTCGAAACGATGTATTCGAACGAAAAAACCTCCGGACAGATCTTCGGTATATTCAGTCTCCTTGCCATTGTAATTGCCACGGTTGGATTATTTGGACTGGCTGCTTTTGTAACCCGGAAAAGGACCAAGGAGATCGGGATCCGGAAAGTAATGGGATCAACGGTTGTCTGGATTATCACCCGGCTTTCGGGGAGCTTCACAAGATTGATCGGAATTGCTTTTATTATAGCCACACCCATAGGGTATCTTGCCATGAAAAAATGGCTGCAAAATTTTGCATACCAAACTCATTTAGATATCTGGATATTCGTTCAGGCCGGATTGATTGCCCTGATCATTGCCCTGATCACTATCAGCTTTCACACCATCAGAGTAGCCAATTCCAATCCGGCGGATTCACTCAGGTATGAGTGAATCAAGATACCAGCCTGCCGGCTGGCAGGAAAGATTAAAGTAATGCCATAGGCATCCCTATGGGAAAAGATAAAAGTAATTCATCATCCTGGTACTTCAATACTTTTTATATACCTCTTCACAAACCTACAGGCAAACACCCAAGGAAGACACTTAGTCTTTTCCTTTAACTTTTGTCTTTGATCTTTTGTCTTTTTTCTTCGCCTTGCATTTATGGGAGGCCTCCCATAAATGCAAGGTGCCGGATTGCTCCGGCACCAGGATTCCATTACCCATTAACCCAAATTTCACCTATGAATCCCACTGAAATAAGAAAATGGCACTTTTGTGGGAGGTCGAGTAATTGTTACAAGATACAAAAAAATTGTATTGAATTCAATATTTTTTAAAAAAAGAGGTAAGAAATGAGAGGTGAGACGATGAGACTGTGTGACTTTGAGTTCGGGGATTGAAGATTATTCCATTTAAAGTATTAATATTCAACCCATTTCACGGCACAACGAAGCCACTGTCAAGCAGTCCAGTGAATTACTATTGTATCATTATCTCATCCACAAACAGCCAAGCCTTCCCTCCTGCCCCTTTGTGCCAGTCGGGACAATCGATGACAGATTTGGCAAAGACTTTAATATATCTCACCTGTTTGGGATAGACATTAATCTTAAATTCTTTGATAACGATGTCATTATCCCGCTGACTGATGTTATTGTTGACTCTACCGACCGGTATGAATGTCTTGCCGTCGTTGGAGATAGAAAACTCGACATACTCCGGCATGAAGATCCAGGATCCGGGATCCTGGAGGAATCCAGCGGAAAGGCTATGGATCTCCTGTAAGCCACCCAGGTCTACAACCGCTTCAAGGTTCTGTCCTTCGTATCCCTGCCAGGCTCCTGTCCGAAAGTTCTCTGGTCCCCGGATGTAGTCGATGAGCGCCATATCTCCACCTGCTGAATACTGCGGTGAATAGGTGGATAAGAGAGCAATCGTTCTTCCGGGAGGTATTTTTCTGAATTCAGCAGTAATGATCGGGCTTTCCGGTTCTCCCTCTTTATGTGAAAATGCCTTCAAAACGGTCGTATGATCAATGCAGATGGGAGATTGGTACCGGGCTGAAGCCAGGTTTGGGTCCGAACCATCGAGGGTATAGTATATATCCACTTCCTTTATGGATCCCAGAGCAGTAACCGTTGAGTCGATAAATGTTCTTTCACCCCTTGTAAGATGCGGAACCGGCTGGATGAGGTGATCCCTGATGGAAGTTCCCGGTATGTCATCCATGCCTGTTCCCCATCCTGTTCCTGGTATGTTTCCCATTTCCAGTACCAGTTCACCCCCGGACACAATATCGTTATGTCTGATAAAGGATTTCGTGTAGTTCTCTCCATTGAGTGTTGCGGAATGGATATAGATATTTTCAGCGGTAAGGTTTTTGGCAATGATGCGAAACCGGTTTCCACCGGGCAGGTTAATTTCCGCTTTCTTGAAGGCCGGAGTGCTAAAAACGTAATAGTCAAGCCCCGGGGTAACGGAATAGAATCCCAGGGCGCTCAGCACATACCAGGCTGACATCTGTCCGGCATCCTCGTTGCCGCTCAATCCACCCGGATTTGCGGTGTAGAGTTGCTTCATGATCTGCGACACTATTTCCTGGGTTCGGTGCGGTAACCCGGCAAATGCATAAAGGTACGCCATGTGGTGGCTGGGTTCGTTTCCATGGGCATACTGCCCGATCAATCCTGTAATATCCGCCTGGTTTCTTCCGGTGGTCTCAATGCTCTCAGCAAAGAGCTGATCGAGTTTGTTAACAAACGGTTCCCTGCCTCCCATAAGATCCATCAGGCCGGAAACATCCTGGGGGACAAAAAAGCTATACTGCCATGAGTTGGCTTCGGTGTAATTGAAATTCACCTCACGCGGATCAAATGGAGTAAACCAGCCACCATTTATTCTGCCCCTCATAAACCCGGTGGATGGATCAAAGATGTTCTTATAGGATTGCGCTCTCTTCAAAAAATATTCATAATCTTCCTCCTTTCCCAGTTCTTTTGCCATCTGTGCAATACACCAGTCATCGTAAGCATACTCCAGGGCTTTGGAGACCGATTCTGACTCCTCACTGACCGGAATGTATCCATATTCCCTGTAGGCTTTCAATCCATGATGATCCAGTTCTGCACTATGTTTCATGGCTTCGTAAGCTTTCTCCACATCAAAATCACGGATCCCTTTGATGTATGCATCAACGATAACAGGGACTGAATGGTAACCGATCATGGTCATGGTCTCATTGGCGGAAAGCTCCCAGACGGGAAGTAATCCTCCCTGGTCGTATTGCTTCAGGAAGGTTTCAATGATATCGAGGGTGCGTTCGGGTTCAATGAGAGTAAACAGCGGATGGGAGGCACGAAAGGTATCCCAGAGGGAGAAGAGGGTATAATAATCGAAGCCTTCAGCCCGGTGAACCTCCATATCCCTTCCACGATACTGACCATCCACGTCTGTGTAAATGTTCGGATTCAGCGAAGCATGATAGAGAGCCGAATAGAATGTTTCTTTTTGCTCCCGGCTCCCTCCGTCAACATCTATTTTGCCGAGTTGTTTTTTCCATGCCTCTTCAGCTGCCCCTCTGACCTCATCAAACGTACGCTCCCCGATCTCAGAAAGCAGGTTAATTTTAGCACCATCAACACTGACAGCCGATATTCCGATTTTCACCAGGATCACCTCTCCATCCGCGGTAGTATAGTTGAATGCAGCCTTTACATTCTTCCCCTCTCCCCTTTCTGCATCCGGCACAACGATATCATTTTCAGCAATGGTAAAGGAATCAAATGGTTTTGAAAAAACGACATAAAAATAGAGTCGCTGGTCCTTTGCCCATTCCCTTGATCTGCGGTAACCGGCAATATCCGTTTCACTGCGGATTTCCAGCCAGGATTCAATAACAGGATCCCTGTGTTCCAGGTCAATGATGATGTGGGATTCCTCGCTTTGAGGAAAGGTATATTTGTGGTATCCTGACCGTTCGGCAACCGTAAGTTCCGTGAGAATATCATAATCATCAAGCAATACGGAATAGTATCCGGGAGAAGCCTGTTCGTTTGATTTCATGAAGGATGAGCAGTATCCGGCTGATGTATTCTTTTCATCCCCCTTATTAAATTGGATTTCTCCTGTAGTGGGCATAAACAGGATATCGGCATAGTCTGATATTCCCGTCCCGTTGAGGTGTGTATGGCTGAAACCATAGATGACCGAGTCGGTATAATGGTATCCTGAACATCCATCCCATCCGGTAAGGCGGGTATCCGGTCCCAGTTGCATCATACCAAAAGGCATGCTCGGTCCCGGGTAGGTATGTCCATGTCCCCCGGTACCGATAAAAGGATTGACATAGTCGATATTCCTATTTGGGGTGCAGGAGACCAACACCAGAATAACAATAAAGAAAAGGGTTATTTTTTTTCTCATCATACTTCAATTTTGTTGTATCATTAATGTATTGCAGGTTTACTATTCAGGTATTACGCCCTTATCCCGAAGGGATCACTATGTGACAGGGCTCATATCTTGTATTCCACTAATCCACAGGGCGATGCCCTGCGATGATATATCAAAGCCTTTCAGGCTTTTTATTTTGGCTCACTATTGATTTCCACACTCTCCCCTCCTGGTTGATCTGCCAGGTGATTCCCTTTGAAAATCCTGGCATCGTTATCTGGTACAGAGAAGGGGTTGTGGAGAATTGGGGCAATGCGGTGTACCCCTTGAAATCTTCAGTCTCCAATCCCAGTTGCTCAACAGAAGCAGCATACCTTCCCTGTTTGTGGAAATGGGATCGCTGCAAATGATACAGTTTTCTCAGCACCCATTTGATCTCTTCATCCTTTTCCGGCACGAATGGGACTTTTCTCTCTCCTGCGAGATGATCGGAAAACTGCACATATCCCCATGTTTCCGGGGCATGCATATTGATTCTTTCCTGGGGTGACCAGGCCCGGTTCAATGGGGGGAGGGGCTCTCCGGTATCCGGATCTTTTCTTTTCGTGTAATTCCCATCGATCACATCCATTTCCCAGTCGACCCGTGAAAAGTTCACTCTCCACTGTTCTCCATCACGAGGTTTCCTGCGTCCGGGTGCGCACTCTTTCAACGTCTGCCATGGCATGGCGATCTCCACGGTCCAATTTCTGTCTTCCGATTCAGGGTTATTGATGGTTCCGTCTACCTTAACTTTAACGTTCAACCCGTTAATATTCCAACCGTTGATGGCTGGTCCGCCATCCCGGTAAGGTTTTGCCATTAACAGATCCCAAACCGTACCGAATGCATTCACTTCCAGTTCGTAGTATAGATGAGTATCTCCATCGGGGTCAATGAAGATTTCGAAATCATTATCGTAATAGATCACGGTATCGCGCTGCCGGAGGGATGCCCAAACGTATTTCTCTTCCAGCTCTGCAGCAAAATAGAAGTTGTTATTATCCCACAGCATTTTTACCCGGGTTTGCTGAGCCGGCTGGTTTTCGATATTGCCTGTAATATCCACGAATGGATTTGTCCACTCAGCCTTGTTCCATTCCTCTTCATTGATTAAACCATCAATGAGCGGAGGTATTTCAGCCCGGTAACAGACATACGATTCAGGCTGGACAGGCCGGTGAAAAACGGATCCGGCGAGCGTTGCTTCATTCTTCTGCAACGATCTTTGCTCTTCATTCCCTGTACTGCATGCAATTATCATGAGCATAACAAAGAGTGAACCGTGGGTTAAAATATTTCCTGAGAACTTGTGACCGTGATAATTCATAGGGCTTTAGCTAAACAATGTGTCTCCAGAATTTTCGGTTCATGGCTCGCTCATTAAAGAATGTAACACCTGCTGCCTCGCCAGCCATTGCATATTGGACTGCCTCTCCAATGTTTTCGGGGGTCAGTGCCGGAACAAACAGTCCGCTGTAGAGGGGAATTCTTCCATTCAGTCCCCGGGTTCCTTCCCGGGTGGCGGTTTCTATCCATGAGATATTCTTCTCATAAAAATTATGGTAGATCATCGGATAGACTGCATCAAGTTCCCATTTCAGCCATTCCTGCCTGACCAGCTTCCTGGCAATCTCGGGTGTGGGAAATACTGCTGCGGTAAGTTTCTTCTGGTGATCCCTGGTAATCTGAGCCAATTCATTAACCAGCCGGGTTACCGAGTCGTACCTGAACTGGAGCCATGCGGGGTGTTCTGATGGTTCTTCGATATCCAATGGATCGATCCCTTCCTGCATTTTAAACTGCTCCCGGCAGACATCACAATAGCAGAAATCAAATTCCGCATACTCCTTATCCTGGATAAGGTCATATTTTGACCACAGCCCGATTGGAAGGATAACATCGGAGTGGCGGATATAATCGAGATGCACTCCATCCAGATCATTCGTCATTACCAGTCTTTTCACGCGTTCAGCAATAAATTCCCGAACTTCAATACGAGAGGGACAAAGCCAGCTATAATAATCAACGTAAGGTTGATGTTCGACTGTAGATCTGCCATCCCTGCTAACGGTAAACCATTCGGGATGTTTTTCCATGGTTTCCCGGTTCCGGTGATTCAGCACAATGATCCATGCATGGATCTCCAGTCCGGCTGACTTTGCCAGAGAAGCCATTTCGGGGTATTGTTCTTCCGAAGCCTGCATCAGTATTCCACTAACACCGAGTCGGGTAAGCTCCCTGAACTTATTTTTCCATTGCCTGAGTGAATCACCCCGGGAAGACATCCAGACCCACACGGGCATTTCCGGAACGCGTTGAAGGGATCTGCATCCGTTCAGGAGAGGTGTTCCAACTGTGATCCCTACCGCTCCGAGGCTCATCATTCGAATGAAATCTCTTTTTTTCATGGTCATGGCTTTTACTATTGGGTATAATTTATATTATTTTTCTCCTCCCATATTTTCCAGGGCAGAGAGGTAATAGGTCAGGCTTGCGGTACCATCCATTGTTGGTTCATTTGTTGAATAATCTGCAAAATCATCGTGATAGACCACCCGGTTGGACTGGAAGGAACTGTACTCATCCTCTGAGTCTAGGTAAAGACTTTTCAGGTTATTGAATATTGAACCATATACGGGGCCATCTATCAGTCCGCCAACAGGTTGTTTCTTCAACAGGCGAACAACAGCGGAATGGGTATCCTCCGGGTAATCCCCATCTTCCGGTAATCCAATGATCATGCTCGTTCCCCACGGATTACAGCCGAATAGCCAATCCCTGAGGGATGCTTTCATTGGTTTCATAACAGTTGATTTTCATTCCACAACAATTTCATCGGCAAAGATCCAGGCTTCTTCAGGATACTATGCAACAAAAAATATCATGCTGCCGGATGGCAGGCTAGTCAGGATTATCTATTTCCTTTTGGGTTGAGCGCCCCGTTGTTTTGATGCTGCTTCAAGTCGCTGTTGCCACTTTGATTTCTTTTGGGGCTTCTTTTTATTCTCCTCCATTCTCTTCAGGATGGCTTTTTCATCAACAAACTGTTTGGTGATCATATTCTGTCCAAAGGTGATCAGGTTAGCCAGGAAGTAATAGTAGGTCAGTCCTGCGGAGAAATTATTCAATATCAGCATAAACATGATGGGCATGATATACATCATTCCTTTCATCCCGGGCATTTGACTGCTTCCGGATGCTGAAGGGCTATTTATTTTCATGGTGGCAATGGTAGACACTGTCATGAGGAGTGTGAAGAGGCTTATATGGTCGCCATACATTGGTATGTTAAAGGGCAGGTCAAGGATAGAATCGTAAGTAGAAAGGTCATCGGCCCAGAGGAATTTTTGTTGTCTCAGTTCAATTGATGCCGGGAAAAACCTGAACATGGCAAAGAGGATGGGCATCTGGAGGAGCATGGGCAGGCACCCTCCCATTGGGCTTACTCCGGCCCGTTTATAGAGGGCCATGGTTGCCTGTTGTTTTTTCATCGCATCTTCCTTCTTGGGAAATTTTGCATTGATCTCATCGACCTGTGGTTTGAGAACTTTCATTTTAGCCTGTGACATATAGGACTTCCAGGTCAACGGGAACAAACCCATCTTGATAATAATGGTCATCAGCAGGATAATGATTCCATAGTTGGCGATGGATTTATTGAGCCAGTTAAAGATCGGGATGATCACAAACTGGCTTATCCATCGTATGACATTTCTACCGAGGAACACCAGTTCTTCGAGTTCCACCTCATATTTTTTCAGCGTATTGAAATGGTTTGGGCCAAGATAAAAGCGGAAACCGATCGTTTCATCACTATCTGCTTCGTAAGGGATACTCATTTCAGCCCTGAAATTCCTGAGATGATCTTCCGACTCAGGAAGTTTTCTGGATTGTACATAGGCATTTAGAAAATAGTTGTCGGCAATCAGAACGGAAGAGAAGAATTGATCTTTAAACGCCATCCATTTAACCCGGGTGGTTATTTCATTTGCCTCTTCATCTTTTTGCGATCTTTCCCTGAAGCCGTCAACTTCTCCCTGGTAGTACTTATATTTGAGTGATGTATAATTGTCTTCATTTTGTCTTCCTTTCTCCTGCTGAGGCAGGTAAATTTCCCAATTCAAATCAAGTGAATTCAGGTTTGACGGGATAATATCCGTCATTCCAACCAGGTTAATATCGAAATCAACCATATACTCACCGGGATTGAGTGTATAGGTATATTCTATGTATTTCCCGGGTTCCGAGACCAGTCGCAAGGCAACTGATTTAGGGGATTCTGATGCATCGAGATGCCTCTCGCTTCCCAGGGGTTCAAAATAGAGGTTACTGGTCCCAACCGGTCTGTTTTCCCGGGTAAAGAATTCAAATCCAAAGATGGTTGAATCGCCATTGAAAAGGATTAATGGAAGTGAATCGTAGGTTGTATATTTTTTCAATTGTGCGGTATAGATCCTTCCTCCAAGTGTGGAAATGTCCAGTTTCAACAGTTTATTTTCCAGTGTAATCATCTCTGTCTCAACACCAGCAGCCTGGCCAAATACTCCACCGAGGCTTTCCTGGTCATCGAGTTTCAATGCATCCTGGACATTTTCCGGAGTGGAAACCGGTTGTTTCACTGCCGGTTCAGCAACCTCAGCCTGTTGAACGGTATCTGCCTGAATTTGGGAAATGGCTAAAATACTATCGATTTCACTAATTCTTAATGCAGGGTAAGGCTGTTTTGGGCGTATGCGCAGGGCTTTCATATAAGAACCCTTGGCACCAGGATAATCTTCTGCATTATACAGAGAGTCGGCTATTTCTACCTCCTTATTAAATGCCTTGTTTAGCCGGGTATTATTAAAATAGCTAAAACCTATAAAGATGGCACCAATCAAAAGGATTCCAATAATTGTGTTTTTATCCATTATTCGTTGTTCTTTTCAAAGGCATAAGGATATTATTCCAGCCCCATTATTCATCCAGTGCTTTACGGATAAACTGAACAAACAGGGGATGTGGATTTATCACTGTACTGCTGTATTCCGGGTGGAACTGCACACCCACAAACCATTTATGTCCTGGTATTTCAACGATTTCAACCAGGTTTGTATCGGGGTTGATTCCCGTAGCTTTCATGCCGGCTTTTTCAAAATCACGTAAATATTTATCATTAAACTCATAGCGGTGTCTGTGTCTCTCCCTCACTTCCGGAAGTCCGTATGCTTTATAGGCATTACTCCCTTTTTTCAGCCTGCATGAATAGGCTCCGAGTCTCATGGTCCCGCCTTTATTCACAACATTCTTCTGCTCTTCCATCAGATCGATAATCGGATAATCGGTTTTACTGTTCATCTCCGTTGAATTGGCAGTGGTCCAACCCAGAACGTTCCTGGCATATTCGATCACAGCACACTGCATTCCAAGGCAGATTCCCAGGAAAGGGATGTTGTTTTTTCTGGCATATCCGGCGGCTATTATTTTGCCCTCGATTCCCCGCTTCCCGAAACCCGGAGCCACAAGGATCCCTTTCAGGTCCTTGCATTTTTCAGAAACTTTTTTCTCTGTAATCTGTTGGGAATGAATTAAGACCAGTTCCACTTTGCATTCATTCATCGCCCCGGCGTGAACAAATGACTCGGTGATCGATTTATAGGCATCCTGCAACTCAACATACTTTCCAACCAATCCGATACGTACTTCTTTTTTTGGATTTTTCAATTTAAAGATAAATTCTCTCCATTTTTTCAAGGCCGGTTCTCTTTTCACTGCCAATTTGAGTTTTCTCAAGGCAGTGACATCAAGCTTCTCCTTCAGCATATAGAGCGGCACCTCGTAGATGGTTTGGACATCGATGGATTCAATAACAGAAGTGATGTCAACATTACAGAAGAGAGCAACTTTTTGCCGAATGTCGTCGGTCAGGACTTTTTGTGTGCGGAGCACCAGTATATCAGGCTGGATCCCATTTTCCAGCAGTTCTTTAACGGAATGTTGTGTGGGTTTTGTTTTCAATTCACCGGAAGCAGGCAGGAAAGGAACCAGTGTAAGGTGAATAACCAGGCAATTGGAGGATCCCATTTCCCATTTCATCT